>JAYSQG010000352.1:0-15074 GCA_043721685.1 Saprospiraceae bacterium
AATTTCTTTTGAAAATAACGTGATAAAGGATATGTCAACCTGACTGCCCAAAAACGAGGGCGCGAAAATGCCGTCAGCGTATAATAAACGTCTCCTTGCTCATCCATTGTAATTTGAAACAATTCTTCCCCAGATTCAACATGATTCGGCAAAGTACCATATGCAAAACCAAAGTGATGTGCATCATCATTAACATACAAAATACGCGCTGCATTGAGCCACCAAATGCCAAAAACACGCGCGCACATCACAACAATATCCCCCTCAGTAAAAATTGGGTTTTGATAATAAATACGTGCCCAACCATCAGGAAACATCGCCCATTCTGACATAGCAACTTTGGCTGCAGCCCAAACATCTGCACCGTTTCCTAAGAATATTTTGTTTTTGTCGTTGTCGTAACCTTGTAAACTGCTTTTATTATACGTTAGCTCCGCGTCTTTTTGAGTGTGAATAAGCGCATCAAGTTGAGCCTGCGTGGGGAGGGAAAATTGGAATAATGAGAACATTGATTATGTTTTAGTCTAAAAACAACCATCAAATACAATTGTTCATTTTCAATATTTCAATTATTAAGATGTAAAACTAAAAATTAAATAGAATAAAAGAATAAAATGATTTTTTTTTTATTTCAAAAAATTGATTTTCAATTTTTTGAAATAAAAAAAATAAATTAGAATAACAAAGCCAATATTTAATACGTTCATAGTAAACCTTAGCTAAATGTTTTTCAGATGATTGTCGAAAACTTAGTTAATAATGGTTAAAACATTATGAAACATTCAATTTTCCTGCTTACTTTACAAATCGAAATCACTGATGAAAACGGAATATCATGATTCATCGTTTTGAACCAATCAAACAATATTCGCCTGATGATAGAAATAAATAATAATCATAGAACAATCTTCATTGCCGTTGTTGCTTCATTTGCAACAGCCATTTTGACCGTTTTGGGAATACGTTATTTTGAATCACCCCGCGAAATTGTTTTGCGAGACGGCTCAAATGCCCGTTATGCCAACTTTGCCGATTTTAACCTTTCGGGCAACCTACAACGCAAGTTCTTGTCCAGTTCACCGACAAATTTTATAGCCGCAGCAGCCACGATTACCCCCTCAGTAGTCAACATAAAAGCCTTGACTAATGGCGGTGCTGACAATTTTTGGAATGATGGCGTCGTGGGCGCATCGACAGGTTCAGGCGTTATAATTTCTCCCGATGGTTATATTGTAACCAATAATCATGTCATCACAGATGCTACCGATATTCAAGTGACTTTGGACGATAAACGAGAATATACCGCTCGCCTTGTTGGGACTGACCCTTCTACAGATTTGGCTTTGATAAAAGTGGATGCACAACGTTTGTTACCTGTTCGATTTGGCAATTCTGATAGTATTCGCGTTGGTGAGTGGGTTTTGGCGGTCGGCAATCCCTTCAATTTGGAATCAACGGTAACGGCAGGCATTGTGTCCGCAAAAGGACGAAGCATCAATATTTTGGAAGACAGTTACTCCATTGAGTCATTTATTCAGAGCGATGCAGCGGTTAATCCAGGCAATTCAGGTGGTGCTTTGGTCAATACAAATGGTGAGTTGGTAGGTATAAATACCGCAATCATAACAAAATCAGGACGTTACGAAGGCTATTCTTTTGCTATTCCTGCTAATTTAGCGATGAAAGTGATTCGGGATTTGAAAAACTATGGTATTGTTCAACGCGGCTTCTTAGGCGTTGAAATCAATGATTTATCTCCCGCTATATCAAAAGCAGCCAGCTATAATTCGATGAATGGCGTTTTTGTGTTCAAAGTCAATGGCAAAAGTGCTGCCGAAGCAGCGGGTATGAAACAAGGCGATGTCATCATTGGCATTGATGGTCAAAAAATCAAAAACAAAGCAGAATTATTAGAACAAGTCGGTCGCCACACCCCTGGTGAAATTGTCCACATCGAATATATTCGTAAAGGGCAACGCTCGATTGCCGACATAACATTACGGAACAAAAGCAACGGTACAAACCTCATTTTGCCTGAAAAATTTGATGGTAATATTGATGCCTTCAAAAAAATTGGTATCAGTAATTTGCGCCCTTTAACCCAACAAGAAGTCCGTAAAATCGGTGGCAAAGGCATAAAAGTCGTTGGCATTGAAAAAGGTAGTTTGATTGGAAGTAAAAACATGGAAATCGGTTTTGTCATCACTCATATTAATGATAAACAAGTCAGCAGTCTCGATGAAGCGGTCAATTTGATAACATCCACAAAAGGAAAAGTCATTTTGGCGGGCGTTTATGAAGACTTTCCAGAAGAATATTACTACACCTTTGTTAAGTGAAAAGTGAAAAGTGCCAAACGTAGAGTAATCCATGTTTGGCACTATCACTTATCACTTTCCGTCTAATTCTAAGCCTTGCATAATGCCTTTTTCCATAGCAGGAACACCTCGTTCCATCCATCGCGGTTTAGGCGCATCTTTCAAATAGTAATCAAAAAACTGCTGCATCCGGATTTGAAAATCAATACGATTTTGCAATTTGACGGGCCAATGTGGTTCATCATTGTAGTTCAATAGCCAAGCGGGTTTGTTCAAACGGCGCAACGCACCATAGAACTCAATGCCTTGATACCACGGCACCGCTCCGTCTTTATCGTTTTGCAAAATCAATACAGGCGTATTCACTTTATCCATTGAGAAAATCGGCGAATTTTCAAGATAACGCAATGGATATTGCCACGGACTGCCACCAATACGGCTTTGCGTGTGTTCATATTGAAATTGACGCATCAAACCCGATTCCCAACGAATGCCACTGTATGCACTAATCATATTCACAACTGGCGCACCCGCTTCGGCACAACGGAAAATATCCGTTTTTGTCACCAAATAAGCCGCTTGATAACCGCCCCAACTGTGCCCTTGCACACCTACGCGCTTTTCATCAACAAAGCCTTGATTTATCAAATTTGTTACGCCTGAAACAACTGAATTCAAACAACTTTCGCCCGGATAACCAGTTCTATAAGGAATATCTGGATTAAAAACCAAATAACCTCGATTGGCATAAAACGTATAATTTATCTGCGAACGACCCGGTTCAAGCGTGCGGTAACTATGTAATCCATCCGAGCTTTTTTCATAAAAATTGACAATCATCGGGTACTTTTTCTTTGGATCAAAACCATCAGGCTTTACAAGCATACCCCTCAGTCGTTGACCATCCAAAGCCGTCCATTCCACCAATTCTATGCTTCCCCAAGCGTACTCACTTTGTTGAGGATTGATATCACTGATGCGTTGTGTCGTTTTAAAGTCCGAAGTATAAAGCAAATCGGGACATGTTTTGAAGTTTTGCTTCGTAAAAACATAAGATTCCGCTTTCTTAGCTTTCATCGGGCGATTTGAAAAAGCATAGTCATCAACCAAAATTTGTTGGGTGTTGCCTGTTTTCAAATCCAATTGTGCATAGCCTTCTGCCTTCGTTTTGTCGTTCTTTGTTTGCAACATAAGTGTCGCATTCGGTTCAATAAAACGCTCTTCGTTGTCCAATTTGATGTAACGATAAACTGTTTCCGTTTCACGTCCCTTTGTCAAACGCATCGGTTTTTCCTTGCCCATTGGGTCAATCTTCCACATATCAAATTGGTCATAAACCAACGCATAACGGTCATCACGCAGCCACCCTGCCCCACCATAGGCATTCGGATAATCAGGCACATCGTTTTCAATATCGTAGAATTTAACCGTTTTGTTATCCGTCATTTGAACAATATTTTTATTCAAAACCGAATACGCAAACCATGCAGAATCCAACTCATTGTACCAAAAAACATACTTTCCACTTGGAGAAAGCGTCGCATTGCCGCGTATTTGCTTAGAAACAAGCGTTTGACTACCTGTTTTCAAATCCGTCAAATAGACATCATTGTTCGCCGAGCCTTCCCACGTTGTTTGCAACAAATAAGGCTCATTTGTTGTGCCAACCGCTATATCCAAATTGCGTCGTTCCTCAAAATCAATGTCTGGAATGCTCGGATTACTGAGGGGTATCATTTTGTTCGTACTTGGATAATAGGCCACCGCATAATTCTTTTTGCGGTCTTGTTCCAAGCGTACTTTTTGTTGCGTATGCAAACGTGCGTCTTGATAATGCCACACTTCGACATTCACAATTTCCTCTGGCAGCAAAGTGGTATCATTCAAAATGGGCTGTGGCGCAATGCCGAAATACAATTTTGAACCATCTTCTGAAAAAGTCGGTTTGGCGTTTTCACTCACCAAATAATTACTCAATGAGCCAAAATTGGTGTTAGAATGAGCGATTTCCTTAGCATTTTCAGCCGTTTTGTCGTTCCAATAAAACATTTGATAAGGTCTCACACGTTCTTTTGTGGTGTCCAAATCAGCCATAAAAGCCGCTTGGGAACCCATTTCGTCAAGTGCCAATTGCTTGTATTTGCCTTTTTGTTGAAACAAAGTACGCTTTACACCTTTTTCACAATCAACTGTTTGAACGGCAGCCGTGATAACAGAATCCAAACCTGTGTCAGATACTAAAAACCGTTTGCCACGCTTCGCAAAAACGTATTCCATCGCATAAGGAAAAGTGTCACGTTGTACTGTCGTCAAATTGTGCAAAACGACCTTTGTGCCATTTTCTTTACTTTCTGCCTTTGGCTTCGCTTTGGATTTTGTAGCCGTGCTGTCTGCTGCGCCATTTTTAGGTTTTTCCTTAGCATCCTTGTCATTGGGTTTAGCAATTTCGTATTGATATGCGACAAAACCCGCCCATTTTTGCGGCACTGAAAAAGACTTGATATTGCCAATAACAGTCAATTCACCTGTTTTCAAGGCATAAATACCCAACGAATCCTTAGGCAAATCGTCGTCTTTTACCTTTTTACGCCTTTTGGCTTTCAAACTATCCAATGGTTGCTTGATGCTAAAAATCAAAAACTGGCTGTCATCCGTAAAAGTCGGTTTTTCGCCTCGTTCAAAAGTGCGCACCGTTCCTTTTGTGGCGTTCCAAATTGAGAGAACAGCATCCCCCTCAGTATTTGGACGCACATTGTAGGCAACCCATTGCCCATCGTTGGAGAGCGTTTGGGCATCAATTTTATTCCAAAGGGCATAAATGCCGTTGTCCATCGTCTTTTTTTGAGCAGACAATGCAAAGAAAAACAGCCCAAAAAGGCATGTCAATTTAAATTTCATTGCGTCTAAAATTTAGTTTATTATGTAATTGGTTGTAGATTTGAGCAAAATTAAAAAAAGGAAGCGATTCATATTGTATGTTAATGAATCTGCAAAAAACAAAACAATATAGCGAATCAAACGTTTCTTCGTCTAAATGAGATTTTTTACTGCCATACTATTGCCTTGTGCTATGATACTTGCTTTTGGGTTGCTCCCAACATCGAGTATGTATGCTTGTAGTGGTAAAAAACAAGCAGGCAAAAAGGAAGTAAAACACGCTCAAAAGTGTCAAAAAGATTGCTGCAAAAAACCTTGTTCCGACCCTAAAAAGAAAAAGAAAGGCTGTTGTGGTGGCGACGATTGCTCTTGCGCTCCGAACCTCGTTGTTATAGCTGATTTGCCTAACGTATTCCCTATTATTCTTTCAAAAAGACCTATTCTCATCCAAGAAAATAGCTTTTTTTATATGACCTCTTTTCCAAAATCTTCTATTCAAGACATTTGGCAACCGCCAATAAGTGTTTCTGCTATTGGATAGCCAATCGTCTATCTTGTCGTTTACTGTTCTACTAAACGGCTCATTTCACTTTATTTTTAACATTTTGAAAAAAAGATAAACGCAGGCAACCTCAGCTTGTGCTTTTCTTGAATAGAGTTGTAGTATGAATTACGCTCAGCTGAACGACATCATCAAAGGATGTCGCAAGAATGACCGACGCAGTCAAAAGGCTCTGCATGATCAGTTTTATGGTTATGCTTTGGCTGTTGCATTGCCGTATTGCAGTCGGCAAACAGAGGCGCGGGAAGTGGTGAATGATGCGTTTTTGAAAGTCTTTGTCGGTTTAGATAAATACGATTCAAAATTGCCTTTTAAACCTTGGTTTCGGACAATTGTGGTGCGGTCGGCTATCAATTATTACCACAAATACATTGACCGATTGCCCGTAGTGGATTTTAATGAGGTAAACGAAATCGGGTTTGAAGCCGATTTTTTAGACGATATGCTGTCTGACGACCTCTTAATTTTGGTGCAAAAACTGCACCCTTCGTACCGCCTTGCTTTGAATTTGTTTGTATTGGAAGGTTATACGCATCTCGAAATTGCAGATATGTTGGGCATTTCAATCGGTGCATCGAAGTCCAATTTGTTTAAAGCTAAAAGAGATTTGAAAATATTGTTACAAGACATAAACACTCATAAAAATGCGTGAAAAAGACTTTTCTGAACGCTTGAAAAACAAGCTATCTGACCTCGAAGCGACCGAAACGTACCGAGAAGATGATTGGACAATGCTCAATCAGCAGTTGGACAAGGCTTTGCCACAACAAAAAAAATGCCGCCGTTTGTTCCTTTTGCCTTTCTTATTTTTGACAACTTTGGCGGTCAGTAACCTTGCTTGGTGGCATTCTTATCGGCGCATTTTGGCAGATAAAGAACAGGCAACGATTCAGTTAAAATCTATGCAAACCGCCGCTTCAAATCAAACATCGGTATCGAAAACGGATACCGTTTGGCGCACTATTTATATAGAAAAAACAACAGGAAATAACACTAAAAAAGACCGTAAATCGGACTCAAATAGCCCTATATTTTTTCAAAAAATGGTTAATTATAACGCGAAACCTATCGAAAAAGAACCTTTTTCTAAAAATATTGAGACACAAAAACATGAAGTACCCCTCAGTATAACCACAATCAAAACAGAACTCAAACAAGACAAAAATATCGAAACTTTACTATTGAACAACCCAATCAAATCCTTGAATATTTCACAAAATTTACCAAACCTACCGACAAATAGCCAAATACCTCTGATAACAACAGAACCCAAAAAGCCTTTTTTGAAGCGACCAAATTATCAAATTGGGCTAAGAAGCGAATTGGTTAGCCCCCTCAGTAAAGGATTGACTCCAGAGATAGGTTTGGGTTTTGGGCTTCAAGGCAGTGTTCAATTTGCAAAACATTGGCGCATCGTTGGTGGTATTGGTATGGCATATTTGAATTATACAGCAACCGATAAAAATGCTATTTTAGGCTCACCCGAAGAACTCCCTGCGGTGGCAAATAGCCCTAATTCGTTGACTCAAATGCACCTGAATAATCAAGGTTGTATGCGCTATGACCTCAATATGCGCTACATTTTCAATCCGATTGCACGGCTCAAACCGTTTGTGAGTGTCGGTACAGGCGGTATGTTCATGCGTGCGTATCAAATGGATTTACAGGTGACGAATATGCAAAATATGATGATTCATCAATCCAATATTCAAGTTAGTCCGATGACGCATCAACAACAAATGTATCGGCTCTCTACGGGTTTTGAATTGCCTTTGACACCACATTGGGGCTTAAATATTGAAGGTTATTTTATGCGCCAATGGAAAAAAACAGTTGCCCTTGCACCCGATTTTATTGGGTTTCAAACGGCTTTGTATTATAATTTTTAAATGTATTTTACTTTTTAAAAACACAATATTAGTTATGAAAAAAATAAGTTTTTATTCCGTTTGGGCTATTATCAGCATGATGGGTGTGTTCAGTTGCATGAAAATGGACATGACAACCACCGAACCCGTCCTCAATATCGTAGAAGGCAGTTTTGATACCCCCCTCAGTATCCCAACTGTTTTAAGCCCCCAAAACCTTGTTTTAGAAGCTAAAACAAGCCAAAGCACTTTTTTGAAAGGCAAAACAACCGCAAATGCTTTGCTTTATAATGGTTCTATACCTGTCATTCGGGTTAATAAAGGCGATGCGTTTAATGTCAATTTGAAAAATAGCCTTTCAGAAGAAAGTAATATTCATTGGCATGGCTTATTGACTCCCGCTAATATGGACGGACACCCGAAAGATGTGGCTGCGGCAGGGGCAACACGTAATTACACGTTTGCGATTAATCAACGGGCGGCAACGACTTGGTTTCATCCGCACGCACATATGACAACGGCGAAACAGGCTTATATGGGTTTGGCGGGTATGCTCATAGTGAATGACCCACAGGAAACAGCCCTCAATTTGCCTTCGGGTGAACGCGAAGTGCCTTTGGTTTTGAGCGACAAACGCTTTAAAACGGACGCTTCTTTGGATTATAACCCAACAGGAACAGACGTTATGCGGGGGTATTTGAGCGATAAATTGCTTGTAAACAATACAGAATCGCCTTTTTTAAACGTAAAAACCCGTTTTTATCGCTTTCGGGTTTTGAATGGCTCGAATGGGCGTATTTACGATTTGGCTTTGTCAAATGGCGCAAGTTTTACGGTTATTGGTAATGACGGTGGTTTGTTGGAAAAACCTGCCGTTCTGACCCATGCCCTTTTATCCCCAGGTGAAAGATTGGATATTTTGATTGATTTTAGTAAAATGACCGTTGGTTCGGAGGTCTTTCTTCAAAGTAATGCCAATAGCATAGCTGAACATGGCGACAAAACTTTTAAAATTTTGAAGTTCAAAGTGGCAACGCAAGAGGCAGAAACCTTCACTGTACCAAGTGTTTTGTCCACAATTACCCCCCTCAGTATTTCAGATGCGAAACGCAGCCGTGCCTTCGCTTTACCTCCTGCCCACATGACCTCAAGTTCGATGGCGCACATGGCGGGTATGCACACCATTAACGGACGTATTTTTTCAATGGGCAGGATTGATGAAACTGTAACGGCAGGAGAAACCGAAATTTGGGAATTTGACAATTCCGTAGGCGGCGACCCGCATCCGATGCACATTCACGGTGTTCAATTTCAAGTTATTGAGCGTACAAGCGGCGTTGTCGAACCGTATGAAAAAGGTTGGAAAGATACCGTTTTGGTGAAAAAAGGCGAAAAAGTAAAAATAATCATGCGTTTCCCTAATGAAAAAGGGTTGTTTTTATTGCATTGTCACAACCTCGAACATGAGGACGATGGTATGATGATGAATTTTGAAATAAAATAATTTTATAAATTTAAAAATCTTTTTAACGATGAAACAAGTATTCTTTTTGTTCGCCTTAGTTGCGACAATTTCTTTTACAAACTGTATGAAAATGAATCCAGTTGCTTGTTTAGCAACCGCTAATCCCACAACAGGCAAAGTTGGTGTTTCCTTGAGTTTCGCAAGTTGCTCAACCGATGCCCACCATGAAGAATGGGATTTTGGCGATGCCGCTACAACAACAGGCACAACTGTTACCCATGCGTACAGCAAAGCGGGTACTTTTACCGTGAAATTAACCGCTTTGAATGAGGCTAAAACGAAGTCGGATTCGAAAACAGCAACAATTACTATCACACCTTAAACAAGATGACCCTTCATATTAAAAATATGGTCTGTCTGCGTTGCAAAATGACGGTTGAAGCCGAGTTGAAAAAGCTCGGCTTCGACCCCCTCAATATAGACTTAGGGGAAGTCGTTTTTAAGCAAAATTTATCGCTTGAAGCGGTAGAAACAATAGAAAAGGCTTTTAAAAAGTACGGTTTTGAGGTCATAACCGATAAACGCAGTCAAATCGTGGAACAAATAAAAACGGCTGCGATTGACTATGTTTTTGAAAACAATGACAAAGAACAAAAGCCCAATTTTTCTAATTTTTTAGAGAAAAAGCTCTTGAAGGACTACACTTATCTGAGCAATCTATTCTCAGAAATGGTCGCTACAACGATTGAAAAATACTTGATAAACTTGAAAATTGAGCGTGTAAAGGAGCTATTGGTCTATGACGAATTGACGCTTTCTGAAATTGCTTTTCAAATGGGTTACAGCAACGTAGCGTATTTATCGAATCAATTTAAGAAAATAACAGGCTTGACACCGACTTATTTTAAGGCAATAAAAGATAAAAAGCGGCAATCCATTGAAAAGGTGTAAATCTTATACATCGTTTCAAAAATTGTGTAACGTGTGAGGCATACTGAGGGGGTAACTTTGGGGCATAATTAACAATCATTGAAATTTATAAAAGTAAAATTATGACACATCAATATCAATTAACAGGTTTAACATGCGACGGTTGTGCTGCCACAGTTAAAAAAGCATTATCACAAATTGTTGGCATTCAATCAGTTGACATTAACGAACAACGTGACGAAGCGACCATTTCGATGGCAAACCACGTAGCAACCGAGACCTTAAAAGCCGCTTTGGCAAATCATCCGAAATACACGATTTCGGATAAAATCATGGTTCAAAGCACCCCCTCCGTTGCTTCGTCCCTCGCAATGACTTCGACAAGTGTTGACGAACCCGAAAAGTCATGGTTCGAAACTTACAAACCGCTTTTGACGGTTTTTGCATACATAACAGGTATTTCGTTGTTGGTAAGTTGGCAAAACGGCACGCTGAATGGTATGCAATTTATGTCATTTTTTATGGCGGGTTTCTTCTTGGCGTTTTCGTTTTTTAAGATGCTCGACATCGCAGGTTTTGCGGACAGTTACATGGGTTACGACCTTTTGGCAAAACGGTGGAAAGGCTATGGCTACATTTATCCGTTCATAGAACTGGCTTTGGGCATTGCGTATCTTATTGATTTTCAACCTTATGCAACGAATATTATTACAATTACCGTCATGGGTTTTAGTACAATAGGCGTTTTGCAAAGTGTTTTAAACAAACAGAAAATACGTTGCGCATGCCTCGGAACAGGTTTCAATTTGCCTATGACGACGGTAACAATTATTGAAGATTTACTGATGGTTGCAATGGCAGTCGTCATGTTATTTTTAATGTAAACAGTGATAAAAATCATTTATTCAAAAATCAAAATCATTTAAACAATGAAAAATGTTCTTGTAATTGCATTATTTTTTGCAGGTTTTACCGCTTGCCAATCAGATGCTTCTAAACAAAATCAAGGAAGTGAAACCAAAACGGCTATGCCGATGATGACGGACTCAATGGCTCATGTTCAAAACGATACGATGATGCACGTGCATACTTATACGTGTCCGATGCACCCTGAAGTGACGAGTCAGAAAGAAGGCGATAAATGTCCTAAATGCGGCATGGACCTCGTTCATCAGGATTCGAAATAAACAACTTTGGGGCAATAACACCCCCTCAGTATTTCATTAAAATTTATAATTTTTAAAAAATAAAATTCAAAAAAATGAAAAAGTTATTGATAGTCAATTTATTATGCCTTATTGCTTTGATGGCAAACGCACAAGATGCGTCTAAAAAAAGCACACCTAAAAGCCCCGAAGCGGCTTTCACACAGCAATTTGGCGGCAGCGAAATTCAAGTCGCTTATGCCCGCCCGTCTGCTCATGGACGTAAAATTTTTGGCGGGATTGTGCCTTTTGATACCCTTTGGCGCACAGGGGCGAATGACTGCACTCAAATCAAATTTAAAGAAGACGTTGTTATCGGCGACAAAAAAATCGCCCCAGGTAAATACTCATTTTTCACCATACCCACTGCCACGGATTGGACAATTATCCTCAATTCTGAAACATCTGGTCATGGCACAAGTGCCTACAAAACGGAAAATGACGTGCATCGTTTCAAAGTAAAATCGGAAAAAACAGACCGTTTTTATGAAACTTTTACCATTGAAATCAATGATTTTGATGCCAAAGGCGATGCTTCTTTGAATTTGATGTGGGAAAATACCATGGTTAAAATTCCTTTGAAAAATGAGATGGACGCGGTTGCTGCAACGACTGATGCCAAACCTAAAATGGACGCTCACGCTGGACATGACATGTCTAAAATGAACAAAATGGAGGCTGAAAAAACGGCAGATGCCAAACCTAAAATGGACGCTCATGCTGGACATGATATGTCTAAAATGAAAAATACTGAGGGGGTATCTGAAACGGGTCTAAAAGCACAATTTGCTCCAGTATTAGCTGCATATTATGGTTTAAAAGATGCTTTGGTGTCGGATAATGGCAAAGTAGCGGCTGAAAATGGTAAAGCGATGAAAATGGCTTTGCGTAAATTGGATACAAAAACTTGGACAGCTAAAGAGCGAAATGCTTACGATGAAGTAGCGAAAAAATTGGATACGGACGCAGAACATATTGGCGACAATGCAGGGAAAATTGACCACCAAAGAGAGCATTTTGTTACGCTTTCAAGCAATTTCTCAACAATTGTTAAAACATTGAAACTCAATAGTGAACCCGCTTATCAACAATTTTGCCCAATGGCAAACGGTGGCAAGGGTGCTTATTGGTTGAGTAAGGAAAACAAGGTTAAAAACCCATATTATGGCAAGTCTATGTTGACTTGTGGTAGTGTGAAAGAGACTTTGTAAATAGTGTAATGTGGACTTAGAGATTTGGGAAATCATAACAATTTCCCAAATCTAAGTTCAATTAAAAAATTAGATTTCTAAGCAATAGTACAGTTTATAAAACGCAACCTAACTCATTATTAATCAATTATTTATTCAAATTTTTAAAAAATTATTAAAATGAAAAAATTATCATTAATTATTCTATTGGTTGTATTATTCGTTGGACAAAACCTTTTTGCACAAACCGTCAATTCGAAAGGACGTGTTATTGATGCCAAAGGAGGTGTCTATATTGATGGAATTAAATTAGGTTCTATCACAATGGACAGTATCGTCAAAAATGCCAATGGTAAGCCGATGGCTTTTCTCAAACCGGGCGGTGTTTTGGTGAATTCAAAAGGAAAAACGCTCGGCAGAATGGGGAAAGATGGCAAAACGTATTACAATGCTGACGGTACGGTCGTTTACAGATTCAAAGATGATACGGATTCCGAAACGTGCAAAATTTTAGATGCCAACGGCAACGAAATTGGGGATGTTCACCAGAATTACAAAGCAATGGCTTGTACGTTACATTGTTTCAGCAATCAGATGAGCCCTAAAACGCATCGTAAAATTAAAAAATAGTTTAATCGGCATAGCTACTACCGTCAGTGGCTATGCCTTTATTTTTTTTAAATGAAATTCTTAAAAAGGCTTTTTAAAAAGCTTTTTATTAAAAAATGTTGCCAATGACACTAACTTGGAACTATCGCATTCGCCGTACACACCGTTATCTCGGTGTTTTACTCGGCATACAATTTTTTATGTGGACACTTGGCGGACTGTATTTCAGTTGGTCAAATATGGACGATGTACATGGCGATCCACAGAAAAAACTGACCCCTCAGTATCGGGCGAATTTAGTATTTGCATCCCCTTCAGTGGCCTTGTCCAATTTAAATCAAAAAATGAAAGCGGATTCAATTTTGACGATTGCCTTAATTGACATTTTGGGAAAACCGACTTACCGCATTGAGTTTTTGCATGAAGGGATGCACAAAATGTATCAACTCGCCGATGCTCAAACGGGCGTTTTGCGCGACCCCCTCAGTATTGAGGAGGCAACTACTTTGGCAAAGCAGCAATTTAATGGTGAGCCGACGGTTAAGTCTGTCGAAGAACTAAAAGACGTTAACGGACATCACGAATATCGGGAAAATCCCTTACCTGCGGTAGCTGTTACCTTTGAACACCCGACTGCAACAACAGTGTATGTGGCAACTGAAATGGGTATTGTCTCCAAATATCGAAATACTAAGTGGCGCATTTTTGATTTCTTATGGATGCTGCACACAATGGATTATCAATCAAGGGATAATCTTGGCAAAATGTAATCTTATATATCACAAGGTGAGATGGGTAAATGTTAGTTATGCGGTATGTTACTAGAATCTGTTGCCAATATACCATAGATGATTTTTATATTAAACGTACTGAAAAATGACAACGAAATCAAAAAGCCTTCTCATTCATTCTACCCCTGCAAAAGTATTTGCGCAAATGGATGATTTTTCAAAAACGGGGATGCACATGAGCGAAAGCTCCATGATGATGATGGGCAGTAAATTAAAATTGGAACAACTTTCCACAAACTCAACGGGAATTGGTGCCAGTTTTAGATGGTATGGAAAGATGATGGGCATGACTATGGATTTCAGTGAAACTGTTACAAATTGGGTACAAAACAAACTTAAAGAATGGGAAATCATTGGCGATGCAAAAATTATCATAATGTCTTGGTATCGCATGTGGTTTGACATAAAGCCTGCTGAAAATGGCACGCTTGCAATAATTTCAATCAGCTATTTGCCACCAAAGGAATGGTATTATAAAATCCTTTCTTTCTTTTTTGCGAACTGGTATTGTAACTGGTGTTTGAACAACATACTGGACGATACTAAAAAAAGTCTTGAAACGCCCAACTAATGAGGGGTCTATTGACATCCTGTTACAATCATTCAATTAAAAGAAAAATGGAAAACATTCACAATGATTTTACTTTTCATGCAACAACCGTTGAAGAAGCGGCTGTTGCGCTCAATAGTGATGTTTTACAAGGCTTGACGACAAATCAAGTGAAAGCACGGCTTGAACAATTTGGATTGAACACCATTAGCGAAGAAAAACCCATCAGCCCTTTTCAGATACTTATCAATCAATTCAAAAGCCCGATTGTTTTTCTATTGCTTTTTGCTGCGGGAATGTCCTTTTGGTTTAAAGAATGGCTGGATGGGAGTGCCATTTTATTTGTTATTTTTATTAATGCGGCTATTGGTTTTTATATGGAATTTAAAGCCCAAGTTTCCATGCTTGCTTTGAAAAAAATGTCGGCTGTTCCTGCAAAAGTATTGCGAGAGGGCAAGTTGACTGAAATCAATGCCGAAGAAATTGTGTTGGGTGATATTGTATTTGTGGATGCAGGTGATTTGATACCCATAGATGGTAAAATCGTACGCTCTACGCAAGTGCTGATTGATGAATCTGCGTTGACAGGCGAATCCGAATCGGTTGAGAAAACAATGGGCGTATTGCCCGAAGATACGATTTTAGGCGACCGTACCAATATGGTTTTCAAAGGAACTTATGTTTTTAAAGGCAATGCTTACATCTTGGT
>JAYSQG010000353.1:0-17342 GCA_043721685.1 Saprospiraceae bacterium
TTAATGATAGGGCAAAGGTATAAACCTTATTTAATATCACAAACTATTTTCAGAAAATTGAGTACATTTTTATTTATCAAATAAACATTATAACATTTCTACATACACAAAGGTCGGCGAGGTTTTAAACCTCGCCGACCTTTGTAAAATAACATCAAATACAACTATCCTTTCTTCTTAAAATCCAATTTCAAAGAAAATATATGAGAATACTGAACCGCCGACACATTACCAATATTTGTCAAAGCATAGTCAACCACCAAACGACCGAGGCGCAAGCCAACAACAATGACCAAACAAATACAGCCGTGCTTTTGGAAAAACAAGCCGCTACAAGTGAGTCGTCCTCAACACAAAGCGAACAAACCGCAAGGGATGCCGATTTGTTAAATGGCAGTGGCTTAGGCAAACAAGGTTTTTTCTGTTTCTCCAAACCCGACCCGCAACCAAGCGAATGTCACCTATCAATTCCAAGACCCCACCGACGTAACCATAGAAGCCAAAACCGCTTCTGGGCAAGTGATTTTCTCTCGATTACTGAGGGGTGCTACCGTCGGCAATGTAGAGATACTCACGGTTGATTATCCGAATGGCACGTACTTCGTGACGCTGCAATACGGCAAGGAAGTGAAGACGAAGAAGCTCATCGTGCGGCATTAAGTAAAGCGTAAAAAATGAAAAATGGCGCATTTCTACTGAGTGGTAGAGATGCGCCATTTTTCATTTTTTACTTAATCACTCTTTCTTATCTCGATTCTTATTTTTGTAGAACCGCCGTTCATTTTTTTTGCCCTGCCCATCTTGTGTCGGTGGCGGACTGTCATTACCACTTTGCGGTGGACGTGGCGGCTTCGCATCATTATTCTGCGGCGGACGCGGTGGTTGCGCATCATTATTACGTGGTGGACGCGGCGGACGTGGTGTGTCTTTTGAAGCATCACGTGGCGGACGTGGTGTATCTTTTGAAGCATCGCGCGGCGGACGTGGTGTATCTTTTGAAGCATCACGCGGCGGACGTTCTTTTGAAGTATCGCGCGGCGGACGTGATGTGTCTTTTGAAGCATCGCGCGGTCTATTGTCTCTATTTACCGTAGGTTGCTCATTAGTTCTACCGTCCGTCGGTCTTCTTTTCTTCTTTTTCTTTTTACGACGTTTATCATCGGTCAACTCAATGGCACCAACGAGGTCGCCACCGTAGTCCACATCTTCTTCATAATCATCATCACCTTCCTCGCCTCCTTGAGGTTTGGCAGCGACAGGTACGAACTGCAATTCTTTCAAACCAGATGGCATTTCACCCCGTTTATTCATACTCAACACCTCTTTGACATCCAATAAAGCCAGCGTCGTGAACTTACCTCTTTCAGGTCCTTCGGTCATAACATAAGTCATTAGACCTCTAAAAACGTCTGTTTTGATGAGTTCTGCACGACCTGCTTTGGTGGCAAGACGTTCTGGATGTGGCGGGAAATCCTCCAAAGCATCGAGGTAAGTATCGAGTTCGTAGTTCAAACAGCACTTCAAACGCCCACACATGCCCGACAATTTGGCTTGATTGATGGCTAATTGCTGATAACGCGCCGCAGCCGTCGAAACCGATTTGAAATCTGATAACCAAGTCGAGCAGCACAATTCACGTCCACAAGACCCAATGCCACCGATCCGCGCCGACTCTTGGCGCGCGCCAATCTGACGCATTTCGATTTTTACCTTAAACTCTTTGGCATAATGCCGAATCAGTTCACGGAAATCCACACGACCATCTGCTGTGTAATAAAACGTGATTTTGCGACCATCGCCTTGAAACTCGACATCACCGATTTTCATATCCAAATCGAGCATACGAGAAATTGCCCGCGCCCGAATCATTAAATCACGCTCAGTTGAACGCACCTCATCGAGCTTTTCGAGGTCACGCGGATTCGCCCGACGAATGACATTGAGAAAAAGAGCCGAGTCTTTGATGCCTTTTTTCTTCAATTGCATTTTCACGAGGTCGCCCATCAGGGATATTTTACCAACATCAAAACCGCCACCACCAGGTACTTCCAGAAGCACCCAATCGCCCGTAGATGTACTACAATAAGGCGGATTGTGATAAAATTCCTTACGCGAACCACTTTTGAACGACACTTCGACGAGATCATATCCGTCCGTGTCATGTATATCGAGTTGGGCGAGCCAATCAAACGTATTCATTCGATTGCAGCCACCGCTGCAATTTCCACTGCAACCGCCCGGCTTACCATCTTTACTTACTCCACAACTTGCACAAGCCATAATATGCTTTTTATATTTAAACAGTCCTTTGACTGAATGATTGAAAATGAATTATTTATGTAAAAAATTGAGCAAAGATAATGAAAAAATACACCCCTCAGTATTTTATTGAATATCGAATTTTGAATATCGAATTTTGAATATCTAAGTTAGTTCGTGACACTTCAAAATTCGACGTTCGTTAATCATTATTCGAAATTCATTTATCCTTTCAAAATCTTATGCATCTGTATCGAAGCATCTAAAAACAACACTTTCGGATTCGCATTGCGCTCGACGTACAGTACCGATTTATCAAAAAGCGTCATCATCGGTTCGATGTGACTGAATTTTACAACATTTTTCATCCGTTTAGCTGTTTCCAATTCATTGCCCCGAAGCCTAAGGTTTTCATTGCCTGTTAAGAGTAAAACGGTTAATTCTCTTAAAAAATGTAAGCCATAGCGCAAAAACAGCTTTTGTTTTTCTCGACCAATACCTGCAAAACGGTCAACCCAAGCCACCATTTCTACACCATTGCCTTTAAAACACGTCCGCATCCAATCCAAAAAGGCAGTAGCATTGTCGTTTTCTGTTTCCTTCGACAGCGTCATAGCTGCATTAAAATTACCTTCCGAAAGGTGTGCAATGGCTTCTGCATCGCCCCGCGTGACACCCCTCAGTATCAAGCCCGCTTGAACCTCTGAATCGGTCAAAGGCGACAGATTCACCAATTGACAACGGCTCAAAATGGTATTCAAAATCAAGTCTTGATTTTCGGCAACCAATAGAAACAACGTATCGTCAGGCGGCTCTTCAATCATTTTCAATAAACGATTGCCTTCTTTACCCAAATATTCGGGCAACCACATGATGAGGATTTTATGCGATGCCTCAAACGTCTTGAGGCTCAATTTCTTAACGATTTCTACGGTTTCCGCTACGGGAATGTTGCCTTGCTTGTTTTCAGCCCCCAATTTTTCAAGCCATTGATTCACATTCATGTAGGGATTTTCGGCAACTGCGGCACGCCATTCCTTCAAAACATGCGTCGCAATCGTCTTTGACCCAACTGTTGGATAGGAAAAATGTATATCGGGATGAATCATCTTTTCCGCTTTGATGCAGTTTGGACACTTGCCGCAAGCCTCCCTTTCGACGTTTTTTTGCGGACACAATATATATTGTGCATAAGCCATCGCCAAAGACAAACCACCTGTCCCTTGATGACCGAGCATTAACAAGGCATGTGGCATGCGACCGCTTTCCGCCATGCCGCGCAACAATTTTTTTGACGATTCCTGTCCTATGACATTTGAAAATTTCATGGTGCAAAAATAGACAGAAGGTTCGGTAAAACTAAAAATGACGAGGAGATTACGTCTCGCTCGTCATTTTTAATAAAAACTATAGAAAAACTATTGTTTAAAAAGGTCAACAATAGAAATCTTAAAATCATTTAAAACAGGTGTAGCAGAGCAAATATCGTCATCGTCTTCACAAACTGTAATGTTTTTAGTTGATGTATAAACATGAACGAGCCGCAACTTTGGGTAAATAATCCACAAGACCTTTACGCCGATATCGAAATATTCATAGACTTTCTTTTGAACGACGAGAACATCATCATTTTTTGAAATGATTTCGACCATGAATTCTGGAATCACAGGTTGGTCGTTGCGCCCATCAACTATTTGCTGTTTTGAAACATACGCCCAATCAGGTCTGCGCCAACGTGTTTCGGTTGTCCACGTTTCAAGTTCATTGACGACTGTACCGCCGACTTTGCGTTTTAGTTGATAGAATAAATCTGTCAAATGTTCAAGAATAAAGAGTTCTTTTCGGTTCATAGCGGTTGTTTTCTCAATATAACCATTACAATATTCATATTTAACCCCTGCAACGGCACTATTGCCAGGGTCAATATATTTTTTGTAAAAAGTTGTGAATGTCATACGACGTTGTTCAACAACTTTTGGTTTTGCGTATTTTGGCTCAAAATTGCCTAATGCTACGGTCATTGTTTTTTAATTTTAGAAAACAAAAATAAGCAAAAAAGTTTAAAAACTCAATTTTCAAGCATTTATCCAATCCAAAATAACCTCATCAATAGGGCTCACTGTTGACGGAAGAACACGTACAAGCACCCCCTCAGTATCGAGCAGATATTTATAAAAATTCCACTTCACAGTGCTGTCTTTAACGCCATTTTCAGATTTATTGGTCAAAAAATGATAAATTGGATGCGTGTCTTGTAAAATACCTACTTTCACAGTCAGAGGAAAAGTGACACCAAAACGCACCGAACAAAACTGCTGAATGGTCGCTTCATCACCAGATTCTTGACCGCCAAAATCGTTGCAAGGCATACCGACGATTGCCAATTTGTCCGAAAAATTTTCATGCAGTTCTTGCAACTGCTGATATTGAGGGGTAAAACCACATGCGCTGGCAACATTGACAACAAGGATTTTTTTACCTTTAAAGTCTGAAAAATCAAGGGTTTCGCCCTCGATATTTTGAATTTTAAAATCGTGAATAGACTTCATAAAATGATGAATGATAAATGATGAATGATGAATTTGCAAAACATTGATTTTCAATGGCTTTGTAAAGAAAGTTTGGCAATCTATTGCGCCACTATTCTATATTGAATATTTTAACAAAACAAAACAACATCCTATTTTTGGATTTGTTTATGATGAAGCTGCAAGAAATGAACAGATTTTGATACTTTTATCAAATAATGGTTGATTTTTATCAACTATCCATTATCATCTATCAATTAAATAACAAATGACGAATCGTAGAGATTTTCTTCAAAAAATGACATTGGGCGCGGGCATTTTGCTGACGCAACCACGTATGGAACACTTGTTTAATTCAAAAGAAAAATTAGGCGTGGCATTGGTCGGTTTGGGCAATTATTCGCTGAGGCAATTAGCACCTGCTTTGTTGGAAACGCAGCATTGTCGGCTTACAGGCATCGTCACGGGTTCGCCTGAAAAAGTACCTGAATGGTGCGGGAAATACAATATTCCCAAGCAAAACGTCTATAATTATCAAAATTTTGACGATATTCGGAATAATCCAGATATTGATATTGTCTATGTCGTACTGCCCAATTCGATGCATGCTGAATATACAATCCGCGCTGCCAAAGCAGGAAAACACGTGATTTGTGAAAAACCCATGGCAATGAATGTTGCTGAATGTGAGCAGATGATAAAGGCTTGTAAAGCGGAAAATGTGATGCTGTCCGTCGGTTATCGCTTGTATTTTGAGCCACATCACCTTGAAATGCGTCGGTTCGGCATGGAAAAAGTGCATGGCAATATCCGCATGATGGAAAGCGGTTTGGGTTACAATATGGCAGACCCCACTTCATGGCGACTCAGCAAAAAAATGGGTGGCGGTGGAGCCATTATGGATTTGGGCGTTTACTGCGTTCAAGGTGTCCGCAGAACTCTGGACGAATTGCCAACCGAAGTAACTGCACAAGGTTTTAAAATCAACAAAGCGATTTTCAAGGATATTTATGAAACTATGATGTTTCAAATGACTTTTCCTAGCGGTGCCGTTTCTAACTCAACGACCACTTACACGTCTTTTATAGATAAATTGTACGCCACAACGGGTTCAGAACGCTTTGGTTTACAACCGTCTTTTTCAGGACTCGGTGCAAAAGGCATGGATGTCGGCGTTAAAATCAATTTTGATGCGCCCAAATACCAACAAGTCAAACAAATGGACGCTTTTGCTTTGAATATAATAGAAAAAACGCCAATACTTGCTTCTGGTGAAGAAGGTTTGGTGGATATGAAAATTATTGAAGCGATAAAAAAGTCGGCGGATACAGGTAAACCTGTGAAAATGGTTTGGTGATTTGTCCCAACACTGCAGAATAGCTTCCGTAACCCATTTTGCTTTTCCTTAAAAATATTTCTGAATCGCTTTTGCATAATGTGGAATCGCTATTTCAGGCTCTTGTATTTCAGGATGCCACATTTTTTCCCATTCAAAACTATAATACCCCTTGTAACCACCTTTTCTTAAAGCCGTTAGCGCCTCCGCGAGCGGCCCTTCGCCTTCGCCTAAAAGTGTATAAGTTTCTTTGCCATTGACCCATTTAGCGTCTTTGATATGGGTATGTTTGATGTATTTTTTGAGTTTTTCATGGACAACCTTAGGCGATTCCTTTGTGACTGACCACATATTGAAGAAATCCCAAACCAAACCAACGTTGGGATGTTCCGCTGCTTTCATAATTTTAAGCAACATCTCACTATACACGACTTTACCATGCGATTCGAGCAAAATATTAACAGAACTGCCTTTGGCGTAATCACCCAACTCTAACAAGCTTTTGATAATCAAATCCACCGTTTCACCGTCCTTTTGGTCTTTCGGCAAATCATCGGGGAAGACGCGGATATTGGGGCAATTGAGTTTTTGCGCCAAATCAATAAACCGTTTCGCATCATCCAAATTCGATTTTCTTTTGGCGGCATCGGCAAAGTGCATTTTGGCGGAAGAGCCCAAATCAACAATCCTCAAATGATTGTCTTCTACTAAACGGCGAGTTGCAGCAAGGTTTGTGGCACTAAATTCAGGACATTGCGGCAAATCCAATTGTCCCAGAATGCCGCGAATTTCGATACCTTTATAGCCATTATCAGCAGCACATTTAACGATTTGCGCAAATGTCCATTTCGGACACCCCAAAGTGGAAAAGGCTAAAAGTGGCTTTCTTTTACTGAGGGGCATGATTGGGTCAATCAGTGCATAGCCTAATAAACTGGCTGTTGTGCTTAGAAATGCTCTTCGTGTTTGATTTATCGTTTTCATTTTCTTTATAATTTATAACTTTTCAGTTGTTTTATCGCATAATCTGCCGCCCGCGCCGTGAGTGCCATATAAGTCAAAGATTGATTTTGTGTTGAAGTAGAAACCATACAAGCCCCGTCAGTAACGAAGACGTTTTTACAACCATGTACTTGATTCCAAGCATTGAGTAAAGATGTTTTAGGGTCTTTACCCATCCGAATACCGCCCATTTCATGGTTTTCATTACCGGGCAATCTTTTGGTATCAATGCATTGAATATTGGTAAAACCCGCATGTTCATACATTTCAGTGAACTGCTCGTGAAAGTCTTTCAACATTTTTTCATCATTTTCATCATATCCTACGGAAACCCTTAATTGAGGGATACCATATTTATCAGTCAAATGAGCGTCTAAAGAGACCGTACTGCTTTCTTTCGGAATCGTTTCGCCCATCATGCTCGCATTGATATGCCATAGCCCTAATTGAGGATTTAATAAGTTGTTTTTCAACGTTTCGCCTATGCCTTCTTGTTTGGCGCTCGCCGACCTTGAAGCCGAGAAACTCGATGCATAACCCCTTAAAAAATCGGTCTCTTGCTTGAAAATATTTCTAAAACGGGGGATATAACTGGCATTTGGGCGGCGTCCCTCCGTTTTTGAGTCCATAAAACCATCGTAGTTGGCAGTAATTTTACCTCTATAACTGTGAAAAGCCATGTATTTACCAAGCAGCCCATTGTCATTCCCTAATCCATTCGGGAAGCGATGTGAGTGAGAATTTAAGAAAATCAGATTTGAAGCCAAGGCAGAAGCATTGACGAAAATGATTTTAGCGTAATATTCTATCATTTCGTTTGTCTGGGCATCTACGATTCGAACGCCCGTCGCTTTATTCTTTTTATCGTCATAAATAATGGAATGAACAACTGAATGCGGGCGCAAAGTGAGTTTCCCCGTTTTCATAGCCCATGGTAAAGTCGAAGCATTGCTGCTGTAATAAGCACCATAAGGGCAACCTCTTTCACAAATACCTCGATTCATACACTGCCCTCGCCCCTGCTCTAAATGAATCGGTTCTGGTTTTGTTAAATGTGCCACACGTCCTATAATAACGTGTCGATCGGCATGTTTTTCAGCGACTTTTGTTTTAAAATATTTTTCAACACAGGTCATTTCATGGGGTGGCAAAAACTCGCCATCAGGCAAAGTCGCCAAACCATCCCGATTGCCTGAGATACCTGCAAATTTTTCAACATAACTATACCACGGAGCAAGGTCTTTGTAGCGAATAGGCCAGTCAACCGCAAATCCATCTCGCGCAGGACCCTCAAAATCAAAGTCGCTCCAACGCTGCGTCATGCGCCCCCAAAGAAGCGACCTGCCGCCGGTATGATAAGCGCGTATCCAATCATAAGGTCGGTCTTGAATATAAGGTTGTTCTTCATCTTTTGTTAAAAAATGGGCAGTGGCTTCGCTAAAAATATAGTTTTTACTGGCTATTTGATAGCCTTTTTTAATGTCAAGGGGAACCTGTCCACGATGTTCAAACTCCCATGGTTCTTTCATAGCCGTTGGATAGTCTTGAATGTGTTTGACATCGCGCCCGCGCTCCAAGACCAATGTCCGCAAGCCATTTCCTGTCAATTCTTTAGCTGCCCAACCGCCACTCATGCCTGAGCCAATGACGATGGCATCATAAGTGCGTTTTTTTATACTATCAATATTTAGATTTGCCATCTGCTTTTGTTTATAAAAACAAAATTAGTCAATAATGCCCCCCTCAGTATAAAGCCCAAAAAACGACGATATTTTTTAAAAAACTTTCTATTTTCAACTAAAAACGGCGCGCACTAACGGTGCAACCTGCGTCCCTATCAACTCAATAGATTGCAACAATTTGGCGTGTGGCAAAGCCGCATTGTCCATCTGAAAAGTAAATCTTGAAATACCACCCAAAGCCTCGCTGTGCCGCAATATTTTTTCAGCCACTTCTTCAGGACCGCCAACAAGCAATGCACCACGCGCACCATTTTGGGCATCGAAATGGGCGCGAGTCACAGGTCGCCAGCCACGCTCTTTGCCAATGCGTGTGAAAGTTTCGGCATAGCCTGGATAATAATCGGCAACGGCATCTTGCTTTGTAGGGGCGACATAACCCAACGAATGTAAGCCCACTTTCAGTTTTTCAGGCGCATGACCTGCTTTGTTTCCCGCTTCTCGATACAAATCAATCAACGGTCGAAAGCGGTGCGTTTCGCCACCAATGACGGCAACCATAAGCGGCAGCCCCAGTGTTCCAGCACGAACAAATGATTGTGGTGTGCCACCTACGCCGAGCCAAATCGGTAGTTGCTCTTGCAAAGGTCTTGGATAAATGGCTTGATTGTGAAGCGCCGGACGAAATTTGCCCGACCAATTAACGATTTCATTGTCGCGTATGGTCAGTAATAAATCCAATTTTTCAATAAAAAGTTCGTCATAATCTTGAAGATTCAAGCCAAACAATGGAAATGCCTCTATAAATGAACCACGTCCAGCAACGATTTCAGCCCGACCATTTGAAATCAAATCTAAGGTAGCGAAGTTTTGAAATACACGCACAGGGTCGGCAGCACTCAATACCGTAACGGCACTCGTCAATCGAATACGCTTTGTACGGGCGGCGGCAGCAGCTAATATAAGCGTAGGCGCAGAGTCCAAAAACTCCTTGCGGTGATGTTCGCCAATGCCAAAAATATCAAGCCCGACTTTGTCCGCATGTTCAATTCTTTCGAGTAATTCGGACAACGCATCCCGACGATTCATCGCACCGCCTTTATCATTACTCACCGTTGCGGAAGCAAAACTATCTATACCAATTTCCATAATACCTTTTATTTCAATCATTTAAACATTCAAAAACCATCCGATAAAAATCAGGATGCGACTGCCACGTTTGTCCTGTGACATAACGACCATCTTTGACCGCTTCACTTTTTCCAACAAACGTACCGCCACAGACTTCTACTTCAAATCGTACATTTTCATAACAAGTCAGTTTTTTACCATTCACCAAACCCGCAGCCACCAATATTTGAACACCATGACAAATGGAAAAAATATACTTGTCGCTTTTATCAAATTCTTTGACGATTTCAATGACTTTTTCATTGTGGCGTAAAAACTCAGGCGCACGTCCTCCTAACAACAAAACGGCAGTATAGTCTTCTGTTTTAACATCTGAAAAAGCGATGTCGGAGGGTACGATATAACCTGGTTTTTCGATATAAGTATCCCAACCTGGTTCAAAATCATGGATAACCAAATTCATTCTTTTTACGCTCGGAGCAGCGATAACAGATTGATAACCAGCCTCTTCAAAGCGGTGTTTGGCATACAGACATTCATAACTTTCACCTGTATCGCCTGTGATAATGAGTATTTTTTCTTTTTTTGACATGTTGATTTTATAATTTTAAAACTATAGTTGAATTTGCTCAATTAGCGACCAAAGTTTAAGGTTTAGTATTTTACACCTTGTCGTGCTAATAATTTCCACAACCCATTAACTTTTGTCCACACGAGTAATACTTTGAGATTGAGGGTAGTAGGGGTTCCGTTGCTCACCATATTACTATTCATAATAAAACGGACCCAAGCGACATCGCCTTTCACAGTGATATCTTGGTCTTTCATGTCTAAAGTGACAACATCAACTTTACCACTCACCAAATTATGGATAAACGTTTCTCTGTCTTCAATTGAGCCACTCGAATGTCCATAAGTCAGTTCCTCGCAAGTGAGATTGTACAAAGCAAGGGAGTCTGCATCAATCATCGCTTTGCGTAAATCCTTTACAGATAAATCCACAGCCTGCATATCATAGTTAAGCCCACGTAAATATTGCAGATGCATAGGGAGTTGCTCAGTCGCCCGTGCAGATTCATCTTCAATCAGATGATATTTCACGCCCGATTCTTTGGCGGCTTTCATGACCTCCGCAATGTTGACATCACCTTGCCCGAGCACCACATTCCTTTCTTTATCTTGTCTGCCGTTGAGGTTGTCAACCGAGCCAATCATGCGGTCTTTTAGGTGGGTAAGTGGAAATCTTTTAGGGTATTTTCTTAAAATCGCAGCAGGATTCTGTCCCGGATTTCTAATCCAAAAAACATCCATTTGAAAATTCACGTAGCGGGGATCGGTTTTTTCCATCATATAGTCAAACATAGTCCCTGGTCCTGGATAAGGTCTGAATTCATATCCATGCGCGTGGTAAACAAAAGAAATACCTGCCTCGGCAAATTGCTTTCCAGCCTTATTAAACACCTGCACGCCTTTTTCCATATCTGCGAAGGTGAAATCGTCGCCTTTATGCGGTATCCAATAACACACAGCATATTCGGCTTCAAAAAACTTCAAGTTTTCGATGAGTACTTTGATGCTGTCTGCGTTTTCAAGTTTTTCGAAAGTTACGCCGCTTGCGACGACATCAAAACCGTACTTGTCTAAGAGTTTTTTATATTCTACTCTTCCCATTGTGCGTGAACCAGCGCCTTCAATGTGTTTGATGCCCAAGTCTTTGAGCTTTATCAAACCTTCTTCTACGCCATTTTGCATTATGCCCCGCGCAGTACCCATAATGATACCGACTTCTTGGGCACGACCGATTGAAAAGCCAAAAGTTAGAAAAACCAGAATAGTTACTATTGATTTCATATTTTATGATTTAAAAAGTTATTCACAAACTTAGATAATTATTTAGAAATAATAGTAGTTAGTCTCAATTGAAAAAAAACTCTTCTGTTTGTTCCATAACTTATTGATTTTCAATTTATTTATTTATCTTTGAAACCTTGTAGCCCCCCTCAGTATAAAAGCCGTTTTAAGCCAAAAATACTGTTGCGGAACGAAATTCCGATACAGTCAGGAAGGGTGAGAATGGGGATAATGCCACCAAAAAGGTCGCTAAATCTAACGCACAATCATTTAAACCCTCAAATCAAGTATTTTGGACAAAACATACAAGGTTTTGAAAATGATGTTTTACTTTTAACACTCAACGTTATTAAAAAGTATTAAAATGAAAAACACACTCCTGTTTCTTTTATCAATGGGTATAACTACCGTTTGCGCTCAAAATCTCTCTGAAGTTCAAGCCCAAATCATTCATTGGGACAGCCTAGCGGCTAAAACTGAAAATGGTCGCACCCGAAGACTGCTTGTGGAAGGCACAACGACACACCTTAAACATTTTAGGGTTCATGCCACAACCATTGAGCCAGGCACTGCCCCCAACCCTCCACATCCGAATAAGGAGGCCGACGAGTTGATAATTGTCAAAGAAGGTAAAATAAAAATAACTATTGGTGATAAATCAAAAGACCTTGAAGTCGGTGGCATTGCTGTGGTTTTGGCAGACGAAGTGCATGGCATCCAAAATGTCGGCGATAAACAAGCAACTTACTATGTTTTCCGCTATCAATCCAAAATGCCTACCGATATAGAACGTGGACAAAAAGCAGGCGGTTCTCTTTTACTCAACGAAGCAGATTGCCCTTTCAAAGCCCATGATAAAGGAGGTCGTCGTGACTATTACAATCGAGCCACGACACAATGTTCCGTTTTTGAAATGCACACAACTGCGCTCAATGCTGGCTTGGAAAGTCACCAACCGCATACACATGCCACCGAAGAAGCCCTTTTGATAACCAAGGGCACTATAACAATGGTCATTGATTGCAAAATCTATCAAGCCAAAGCAGGTGACTTGGTCATTTTAACGTCCAATATTCCACATGCGCTTATCAACACGACGGGTGCGCAATGTGCGTACTTTGCTTTTACTTGGAAGTAATGGGTTTTACCTCCCCCTACTTTTAACATTCATCATTATCTAAAATCATTAAAATGAAATCAAAACTAATTTATTGCTTTTTCGTCATTTTTTGCATTAATATTTCAGTCATTCATAGTCAGCCCAATACGGATGATGCGGTTATCAAGACCATTAAAATAAAAGACCACATCCATATGCTACAATGGTCAGGTGCGGGTAATATGATGCTATTGTCAGGCAAAGACGGTAATATCCTAATTGATGACCAGTTTGCTCCCTTGTCTGAAAAAATTAATGCGGCTATTCAAGCGGTCAGTCCAGGTGCGGTTAAATTTCTTTTTAATACCCACTACCATGGCGACCATACAGGGGGCAATGCCAATTTTGCCAAAATGGGCGCAACGATTTTTGCACATGCCAATGTCAGAGCGCGTTTGTCAGGTGATTCTACTAAGGTAACATTCGCAAAAAGCCCTAAACCCGAACCGATGAGTGCTTGGCCTGTCATTACGTTTAATGAGGGCATGAATGTGTATCTAAACACAGAAGATGTTCTTATTTTTCATGTGGATAACGCTCATACAGACGGTGATGCCCTATTTTATTTGCCCAAAAGCAATGTGTTGCACGCCGGTGATTGCTTTATGAAAGGTCGTTTTCCGTTCATTGATCGCAATTCAGGTGGTTCCGTAGATGGTTGGTTAAAGGCGGTTTCACGTGTTTTGACCATTATTGATGATGAAACCATCATCATTCCAGGTCATGGTGACTTAGCCAATAAAAAGGATTATGAAGAAGTCCGTGATGTTGTCATGTCGATACGAGATGCCGTTAAGAAAAATATCAAAGCAGGGCAAACCCTTGAGCAAGTATTGGCTATGAAATTGACCAAAGAGTACGATACCACTTTTGGCAGTGGCTTTATTAAAGGCGATGCCTTGATAACGACCATGTTCAATGAATTGAAGGACGGGAAGTGAGTAGGATAAATGAAATCGAAGTATTTTAGAAAGATGAGGTCTTTCCATACCCCCCTCAGTATTTTCGACCTTTTAAGCCGTTTCAGCTATAAATTATTCACCTTTTTATTGTGTTTTTTAAAAAATTTAACCAACAACGATATGAAAAACCTATTTATTTTCTGCTTCATTTGCCTGTTTTTTGAGCTTTCAGCCCAAACAGGCAAAGTGTCCGATAACCTTTCGCTGCCCAGTAAAGTCCTAAATATGGAGCGTAAGTATGCCATTTATCTCCCTGCTGATTATGAAACTTCGACAAGAAGTTATCCCGTACTTTACTTGTTACATGGCGGGGGTGATGACCAAACAGGTTGGGTTCAGTTCGGCGAAGTCTTGCGTATTACAGATAAAGCGATTGCTGAAGGCAAGGCAACACCTATGATTATCATTATGCCCGATGCGAATACGACAAGGCGCGGCTATTCCAATAATGCCACAGGTACTTGGCTTTATGAAGACTTTTTCTTCAAAGAATTGATGCCTTTTGTGGAAAAGAAATACCGCATTAAAAGCGAAAAACGATTCCGCGCCATTGCAGGGCTTTCTATGGGCGGAGATGGGAGTTTTACCTATGCTTTGCACCATCCCGAATTGTTTTCATCGGCTTGCCCCCTCAGTGCGGGCACGGGTCCATTGACAATGGATGCTGCTAAAACCAATGTCAGAAGAGCCGATTCTACGGCTACCGATGCACAAATTGAGGGTTTTTATAAGCGGCAAAGCGTCCTTGAATTGGTTAACAATGTACCCGATACACTCAAAAAAGCAGTCCGTTGGTACATAGATTGTGGCGACGATGATTTTTTGTACGAAGGCAATTCACTCGTTCATATTGCTATGCGTAAAAAAGAAATTCCGCATGAATTTCGGACTCGCGACGGTGGGCATACATGGACGTATTGGCGACAAGCCTTGCCAGATGTTTTAGAATTTGTGTCGCAGGCGTTTCATCAGTTTTGATTTTTATACCCCTCAGTATTTAAACTTAAAAAGTGCTTTTTAGGTTGATTTATGAATTTGATGACATTGCAGGTGGAAAATTTGTAGAATTCGAGAGGTGTACCTATTTTTGTAAGGATTACATGATGTTGTAAACAATAAAATAGAAATTTTTCTTAAAGTTATTCATTATTTTGAACGAATACACATCTTTTTATACCAAAACAGACCCTTTATTTTATGTCAAAGGTTTGATAGAAGAGGGTATTTTCGAAGATAATAATCCCAAAAAACTATTTAATGGTTTTTTGATCATGCAAAAAAATGAATTTTAATCAATACATTAATGATATTGTCAATGAAAAAGGAAAACGATATTTCAGAAGCATCAAATATGTCAAGAGGCGCAAGTCCAATGACGAAAGAAGAGATTTTACAGACTGAAGCAGTTCTTAAAAACGCTTTTTTCAAGGAAAAATATAGAACTGGGTTAAAAAATCTTGTCAAAAACGATATGAAGCTTTTCAAAAAACAATACCCAGAATGGCAACTTAAAGATGTACTTGTTGCGGTCATCAAAGATTTCAATCCAGAATTGCCTTCTCCCATTTTGCTTGAAATGACTCAATTTATAATCTCTGAATGGGAAGGTACCCGTCAAAAAGAACTTGCTGTTTGTTGAGCTACCCCTCAGTATTTTACAACTAAAAACATAAAAAGGATTGTTTTGTAAACTTAGCGACATTACAGGTGGAAAACTTGTAGAATTCAAGGCATATAAGTATTTTTGTAAAAAATAAATTAATACAACATGGATATTGCTCTTTCTAAAGAGACGGCAGCTTTCAATGACTTAGAATTAAGAGGCTATCTGCATAGCCTTATTGAAAGAATGAAAGACCGTACTCAATTACTCTTATTTGCCAATGTTGCTGAGACGATTTTTGATGATAAACACCTAATTGATTATGAAAATCAAGTAGAAGGTTGGTCTGAACTTAGTTCGTCTCAACAAACTACTTTAAAATTAGCTATTGAAGAAAGTAATCATCCGCACAATTTAGTTCCGCATGAAGATGTTCTTAAAATGATGGATCAATGGCTTACAGAATAGAGTGGAACAAACGAGCAATCGCAGATTTGCAAGCAATCATTTCTTATCATGTACAAAAAGGTGCCATACAAGCCGCAGCAGCTTTCAATCATAAAGTAAGAGAAAAGATAGATAAACTTGGCAATAATAGAACTGTTGGACGAAAAGTGTCTTCGGCAAAGACTATTTTATTTGTTTTAATTGGTAAACATCACAAATTGTACTATCGGAAAATTGGTTTGACAATACGCATTGTTTGTTTTTTTGATACCCGACAAGACCCGCAGAAATCACCTTATTAATCTGGATAATAAAGTAGTTATAGCAGTTTCGCATAGAGCACCCCTCAGTATTTAACCCTTTCAACATTAGAAATCATGAAAAAAGTCCACTATTTCATAGCTTTTGCTATGATATTTGTCGTAGTTTATAGTTGTCATACTCCTTCAAAGAAATCTGAAAATTGGATTAAACAAGCGAAAGGACGTTACAAATGTGATTTAACAAATACATACAGCACAGAGCAAAGAAGAAATATGTTTCCATTTAATCAAACAGCAACAGTTTTGTTTATTGCATTTAGAAATTATCCAGGTTCTGGTAGAAAAGTAACTAAAATTATTGCAGATACAACTTATACACCCGATGGGAAACAGGTGATTTCAGATAAGCAAGTAGATGCTTATATCTATCCATGTGATGAACCGAATGTCATAAAACAATGGTTGCCAATAAAAGGGTCACTGCTGGTAGATGTAAGTAAATATTGCGCTATTGAAAGCATCCAGTTGAATCAAGCGCAAATAGACTCTTTATCCAATATTTTACTTAATCACAAAGTAACCATTAAAGGAGAGGTTGGAACTATGATAAAAGGCTGTTATACACCACGTAATACAATCATTTTTTTGGATAAAGCAGAAAACCCAATTGGGTACATTGAAATTTGTTTTGAATGTGGGAACATCTATGGCTCAGATGAGGGGTTAAATGAAATAACAAGCACTGTGCTTTGTAGCGAAAAACTTTCAAAAATAGAATCGCTGTTTAAAAGTGTTGGTATCCATTATGGTATTGATGTCAGATATTAATGCGTAATAAAAAAAGGGTTTGTATCTGCCTTTAAGCAAATAGAAACCCTTTTTTATTAAAAAACAATCCTATTTCCCTACATAAGTCAACTTATAAATCTTATTCCCCCAGTCATCTGAAATCAAAAGAGAACCATCAGAAGTGACTTGCACATCAACGGGGCGACCAAAAAGGTCATCGTTTTTTTCGAATTTCACATACGTTTGTTCGCCATAAGGTTTGCCATTTTCAAACAAAACCTTTGTAACTGCATAACCACCTTTCACACTCCGATTCCAAGAACCATGATAAGC
>JAYSQG010000354.1:0-9271 GCA_043721685.1 Saprospiraceae bacterium
GCGAAAGCCATTGTCACATAGCCGCCTAAAGAATGACCGACCATGACGCAATCCGTGACTTTCAAATCGTCCAAAACAGCTTTGACGCTTTCTGCCATGAGTTCGATGGAGTGTTCTGGGAGGAGTTCCGACTCCCCAAAACCCGATAAATCGGGGCGAATAATTCTATAATCTGATAGATTTTTGATAAATTCATCCCAAATCGTACTGTCTTCGCAAAGGCCATGCAGCAAAACGAGCGTTTGTCCTTTGCCCTGTACTTGATAGGCTATTTTTGTTCCTCTAAAATTTACAAAGTGCATATTCCATTCAAATTTGTCGCAAAGTAAGGTGTTTCTTATGAAAACATGGTGATTCAGAAAAAAAATTGATAGTCTTGAAACAAGTCAAGTGTTTTTCCTAATTTTACCAATTCAAAAATAGAAAAATAGCAAATTAAATTTTTACGAAAAATCAATATGTCTGAGAATCTTTCCCCTAATCAAAAAGCCCTGCGCCGTTTGTTGCGTAACAAACCAGCTCTTTTCGGTCTGGTGGTCATTGCTGTGGCGGTTTTGGTGGCGATACTCGGCTATGCGATTTCACCCGATTCAACGCCTGATGCCAATGACCAAATGCCTGCTGTGGCTTTAAAAAACCCTGGTTTCAAGGTCAAAATATTGAAAATTAAAAAAAATAGGGCTATTGATCAGCCAAATATATTTTCAAAATTACTGTTTGGCGCACCTTCAGAATTTGATTTTGTTCCGATTAATAGTTTCTCTTTTCAACAAAGTCAGCTCGATATTTCTAATCACCCCCCTCAGTATTCCTCAGCTTTTTTGTATGAAAAATATGCAGGCGAGCACCCTATGACAGGGCAACTCATTAAAGGCGTTATGGATTCAATGCATCCAGTAAACATCGTTTATGCGGTCAATCCAGACAATTCTAAAATTACTTTAAACAATACAACGTATCAATTTTTCGATTTGAAAAACAAAGCGCAAAGTATTGATATTGAAGTAATTAAAAAACAAGTAAACGACCTGGTTTTTGAAAAAACTTTCTATCTTGGAACGGATAATTTTGGACGCGATACTTTGAGCCGTTTGATTCTCGGCGTACGCATTTCGCTTTTAGTAGGTTTGATTGCGGTCATTATTTCCTTGACAATCGGTATTTTACTCGGCGCATTGGCGGGTTATTTTGGCGGAAGGATAGACGACGTGATTATGTTGGTCATTAATACTGTTTGGTCAATACCAACGATTTTGCTTGTATTTGCCATTGTTTTGGCATTTGGTCGCGGCATCGGCATCATTTTTCTCGCTGTGGGCTTGACGATGTGGGTGGACGTGGCTCGATTGGTACGCGGACAAGTCATGTCGTTGAAACAAATACAATTTGTTGAAGCCGCACAAAGTATGGGTTTTGGCACAAGCCGTATTTTATTGCGCCATATTTTACCCAATATTTTAGGTCCCGTTATGGTAGTAGCCGCTTCAAATTTTGCGACAGCGATACTCATTGAGTCTGGTTTGAGCTATTTAGGGTTCGGTATTCAGCCACCGACACCGAGTTGGGGAACGATGTTGAATGAAAATTATGGGTATGCTATTGGCGGAAAACCAATGCTCGCTTTGATACCCGCCGTAGCTATTATGCTGATGGTTTTAGCCTTTAACTTAGTCGGCAATGGTTTTCGAGATGCTTTAGATGTTAAAAGTAAAGAATAGATTTTAGATTAAGTGATTGATAATTAGGGGATTATTAAACTCAAAATACTGAGGGGTATCAATCATTCAATCACCAAAACAATACACATGTCAAAATTAGAAGATTGCGAACGCCAACTCTTCCTCAAACAGTTGCAGATAAACCGTTTGTTGGACATCACACAAGCCATCAACAACAATGTGAAGGCTGAAGGCTTGTTTGATATGTACAAGTCGTTTTTGTCTTGGGAGTTAGGCGTTCGGAAGTTAGCTCTGTTTATACCCGAAGTCGGTGCTTGGCATTGTGTCGTTCATGAAGGCATCGAAAAAGAAGATTTAGAACATAATGGTATATATAAATTATTGGCTTCTTTTGGCAACACCCTGACAAAATTAGAAAAAAACAAACACCCTTTGGCTCAGCATTTCGAGATGGTCATACCCGTTTTTCACAAAGAAAAACCTATTGCTTATGCCTTTATCGGTGGTTATGATGCGACCGATTTCAGCAAAGTACAGTTGATTACGACCATTACAAATATCACAGCCGTTGCCATCGAAAATAAACGCATGTTCAAACGTCAAATCGAGCAAGAGCGCTTCAATCACGAAATGTCTCTTGCGGGCGAGATGCAGCGTTCACTCGTGCCAGACAAATTACCCAAAAACGACATGTTCGAAGTCTCTGCTATTTACAAACCACATTTTGGAGTCGGCGGCGATTATTTTGACTGTTTTAAGTACCAGGAAAACCAATACATGTTCATTGTGGCAGATATTGCTGGTAAAGGGTTGTCGGCGGCACTGCTGATGGCTAATTTTCAAGCTAATCTACATGCTATCGTTCGCCGTGCCACAACACCAGAAGAGTTCATTCGTCAACTCAATAAAGCTGTTTGGCGGGTCACAAAAAGCGAGCGATATATTACCATGTTTGTGGCTGATATCAACACCCAAACACGTCGTTTGCGCTATGTCAACGCGGGGCACATGCCGCCTATTTTGATAACAAAAGGCGAAACGCATTTACTTAAAAAAGGCTGTTCAATATTAGGCTTTTTCAAAAGCTTACCCAAACTCGAAATCGGGGAAATGATTATTGACGAAGAGGCATTGTTACTCATTTTTACGGATGGGATAACAGACATCCGAAACGGCGCAGAAGAAGATTTTAATGAAGATTTAGTTATTCAATTTACAAAGGAGAACAAAAACCTCTCAGCTCGTCCGTTTAATGAAAAACTGATGGAACGGATTGACTCATTCAAGGGTGAAGAGGGCTATCCCGACGATATTACGGTCTTGACTACCAAGTTTTTCAAGCAATAAAACGCCCAATTTTTGACAGTCAAAATACAAGGTTTTCAAAATGGTACTCATTTTGAAAACCTTTTTTCGTACTGAAAATCAATGATTTACAAACTGATATCTTTAGAAAAATAATTATTACAAAATAACATAGCCTAAAACTGTGACTTTTACTGAGGGGGACTGTCTCCATGTTGTTCTTTAAAAAATACCTATTGTAAAAACTAATTCAAAATCTTAACGACAATGAAAAACGCTCTCAAAGCTCTTGCAATTTGTACAATTTTCGCTTCTTGTAGTGAAGCGCCTAAAGCACCTCCTGCTGTTGAATCTGCTGCTAAATCTGTTTCTGCTGCTGCGGATTCTGTTGGCAAAGCGGGTGTAGCGGTTATGGACTCAACAGCGGCGGCGGCAAAAAGCGCGGCTGGAGCGGCAGCTGCTAAAACTGGCGAAATGATGAAAAAAGCTGGCGAAAAAGTAGAGAAAGCTGGCAAAGACATGAAAAAACCTGCTGAAAAGCACTGATTTCATTAAGTAGCCTTACCGTAACGATAAAACCGAGAGTGCTTCATATAAAAATTCACTCTCGGTTTTATTGACTTTTTTAAAGACAAATTCAAAGCAATAAATTGTGTCCTTCTATATTTGTTCGGTGGCAACTATGTTAAAATAGATGCCATTTTTTTTTGCCTAAAAACCAACTAAACGGACGAGGTGGAACTGCCTTTTTTCTGTCGTTCCATCTTACCTTTTCTACCTGCTTTTACAAACAGAATAATAGCTCCAACAATGCAACCTATTCCTAATAATAAAACGATGACCGCTAAGGCTTCTTGATTGTTACAAGCCAAACCACAAGCCAACGGTACAGAAAGAACACCCAACACAATACCCAAAATGCCCAACCAAATCATGCCATTCTTAGACATACCATCTGCATCTTTGCCCAATGTCGCTTGCCATTTCAGCATCACTTTATCGTAATAATGTTGACGTTTTATCTGTTTCCATTCCTTTTTGTCAACCGATACTGAGGGGTCAAAGACAATGGAGTTAATCGTTTGTACCGCCGTTTCGCCTGCTGCTTGATAGTGAAAAACGGCATTGCCAACGAACATATACAAGCCGAAAAGAGATGTGTACATAATGCCTATAACCGCATAACGTAACCTAAAATAACGCTCAATCGTCAATTTCCCGTAAGAACGAAGATGGTCATAGCGCCATTCAGCAAATTTGTAAACAGCAATGAGCCCGAACATAATGCCCAGCATAAGCAAAACGGGTACATTTTGAAGCAGCCCATAACCGATTATTGTTCCAATACAACCTTTGATGATACCAAAGATAACGAGTAAGAATCGCGAAGCGAATACATGGCGACTTGCCCAGTAAGAAAGAGCTTTCATTGGCGAAGTGATGTTTAATTTGATTAAAAAAAACATTTTTTCATTATGTGTCGGATGAATGCGAGGTGGATTTGAGCTAAAGTTAAAAGGTTTTTTCCTTTTTTCACGATTCTTTCTTTAGAATTTCAATAAAAAATCCACCCCTCAGTACTATAACCTCTGACCCAACTTTTTTACCATCTCATTCTTCCAACTAACAAAAGTACCGTTTTGAATCTGTTTACGTGCTTCGCCAACAAGCCAAAGGAAAAATGCCAAATTGTGCAGCGTTGCAATCTGTCCCGCCAATAATTCACCGACATGAAACAGATGCCGCAAATAGGCTTTTGTATAAAAACGACTCGTCGGAGCAGCCCCCTCAGTATCGTCAATAGGTGTGTGGTCGTTTGCCCATTTCAGGTTTTTCATATTCATCAAACCATTGGCTGTATAAAGCAAGCCGTGACGCGCATTGCGCGAAGGCAAAACGCAGTCGAACATGTCAATACCCAGTGCGATATTTTCTAAAATATTGATAGGTGTCCCAACGCCCATGAGGTAACGCGGCTTGTCTTTGGGTAGGATTTGACAAACCAAATCCGTCATCGCATACATGTCTTCTGTGGGTTCGCCAACCGATAAACCGCCGATGGCATTGCCTTGCTGGTTCTGTTCAGCAATAAATTCAGCCGATTTTACACGTAAATCCTTGAAAACCGAACCTTGAACGATGGGAAACATCGCTTGACTGTATCCATACTGAGGGGGGGTGTTTTCGCAATAAGTGATGCATCGTTTAAGCCAACGGTGCGTCAAATCCATCGAATTTTTAGCATATTCATAGGTGCAAGGGTAAGGCGGACATTCGTCAAAAGCCATGATGATGTCGCCACCGATTTCGTATTGAATTTCAATAGATTTTTCAGGCGAAAAGAAGTGTTTTGAACCGTCAATATGCGAAGCAAACGTCACACCTTCCTCTGTAATCTTCCGCCGATGCGCCAACGAATAGACTTGATAACCACCAGAATCCGTCAAAATGGGGCGTGACCAGCCATTAAATTTGTGTAAGCCGCCTGCCGTTTTAAGTGTTTCCATACCTGGACGTAAGTACAAATGGTAGGTATTGCCCAATATAACCTGCGCTTTTACATCTTTTTCAATCTCTTTTGTGTGAAGGCCTTTAACTGTTCCGAGCGTACCGACAGGCATAAAAATCGGCGTTTCTATTACGCCATGTTCTGTTTCAATCAATCCCGCACGTGCATTCGATTGAGGGTCAATGTGTTGTAAAGTAAATTTCATATTTTTTATTTGAGTATCGAATCCAAAAATGACGGGGTGACTCGAAGTCACCCCGTCATTAAGTTTACTGGAATATCGAAATTATTTATTCAATTCCGCCAAGCTGATTTTACGACGTTCGTTTATGTAATTTGTCGGTTCAAAAGACACCGCACCCGCATTTTCAGCGATGATATAAAACTCAATGGCCGTGAATTTACCTTCTGGATTGACGACTGTACCAAACACCTTGTCACCCGCTTCGCCATCATGGCTTTTACCGTCGTCAAACATTTGTTGTTCTATGAAGTTGTCCAAAGACCCAACAGGGCGATACATCAGGCGCACACGACGTGGGAAATTATCCACTTTGGCTTTCACATGAAAATCGCCGACCGATTTAGTCGTGAATTTTTGACGATTGGTGAAGTTGATTGCGGAAACAACAGGTGGAATATTGAGCAAATCAGGGTATCTTTTAAGGAATTTTGCTCGTTTTGACATCAATTCAACGATTCCTGGAATCTTAGTCACCTTGCCAACAGTCTCCATGAGACTGCGTTGAAAATCTGCCAATTCATACGGTTTCTCTTGAGAATTGATATAGTACGTTGTTATCAATGACTGTAAAGCCGTTGCTTTAGTTTGGTAAGCATTATTTTCAAACCAATCTGCGAGAATTTGGCGAACGTGAGCAAAGTAAATTTTGCGGTTATCAGGATTTTTCAACAAATGGGCAATTACAGGTTTCGACGCATTATCGGCATGGAGCAAAGGGTCGAGGGTTACCAAACCGTCAAAATCAAGGTCGCTCATGCCATTTGTGTTTTTAAAACTACCAAAAGCGAGGTTCAATTCTGTGGGTACAAAATTGAATTGCCCTGCGGCATCACGTATCAAATAATAGTTGCCGCTGTACTGACCGGTGTAACTGTTTAGGTTTACAATAACGTTGTTAAACGCCAAAAACCATAAAGTGCGGTCAATATTCAAGACTTTTTCCACATTTTGCGGTTCGTCATGCAGTATTTTAGTCAATTCGATAAGGTCGTCCCAACCTTCTTTTGAGAGCATATCGAAGTTATGGAGATAACATTTTGCATTTTTTTCGTACTTCAATGCGCCAAAATTGGTGTGGTCGCAGTCATCTTGCATTGTCGTTCTCGTATCAGGCACACAACGGAAAGCAGGTAAAACACTCCCCTCAGTACCAGCAAAGTTTTTTTGTATAAATGTCTCATCAACGGCTTCAATGTTGACATATACGCCTTTATTGATACTGTTGACCGTCAAATTGACATAATTGGCTTGCGGTGCAGGTATATAACGCCTTGCAATTTCGTAACCCAATACTTCACGCACCATAGATGGGTCGCGTAAGGCTTGTGAAAGTGCTAAGGTTTTGTAGCCTTGATGGTTCTGTTTTTTATCAATCAAATTGAGTTTGAGCAACCACGGATTGTGTTTGCTGCCAATTTGATGCGTATTGTTATTCGCATAACTGACACCTACATTATCGTAAGTTGTGCCGTCAATTTGCACTTTGGCAAGTGCCATCTCGTCGCCATTGATGCGGTTGGAGTCAAGGAGGTTCATCCAATTGGCTTTGTCAAAAGTGATGTGTACATCGTGGACATACGAGCCGTCGTATAAATCGCCCGACTTTTGAGCCATCATGCTGAAAGAAAAAAAAGAAAGTGCTGCCGCAAATAGTATTGTTATTTTTTTCATAATGTGTAAAGATTCAAATAGGCTATATTTTGGTTTGTAAATAATGGAAAATGAATAGTTGATAATAAATAATGGAAAATGAATAGTTGATACTCAACGTTTTAACGAATCTATTTATTTTTCATTCGCAATCTTTTAGACCTTCGCGAACTTCATCAACCTTCCACAGTTTCTCAGTATTGCCCCATGAAGTGCTGATATAATTCATAATATTCGCTATTTCAAATTCCGTCATACCCTTAATACCAAGCATTTCTTGCGTGCCATAAGTCACTCCGTTGACAACGATATTACCTTTTAAACCGTTTTTTATGACGCAAGATAACTCGCTGCGATGTGTTGACAGATAGTCCGCTTTTACCAAAGGTGGGACTAATCCTTTCAATCCCTCGCCGTTTTCTTGATGACAATTGGCACACATACGGGTGTAAAGCGTTTTACCTTGTTTGTAAACATTGTCGTCGTTGCTACATTCGGCAAAAGTGAGGATAGCGGCAAATGGTAATATAAAAATGAGTTTTTTCAAAATTGTAATTTTATGTGAATCAATGTTTTATATGAAAGGTTTTCTAAAAGAATGCGAAAGTTAAGAAGTTTTGATAACCTAATGTGTAAAAAGGGCGGTTTATCCTTTTAACTTTTGGGACTGTTAAACAGGTGAAACAAAAAATAGGCTGCCTTGATGGTGTATCAGACAGCCTATTTTTTGAAAAAAACTGATATTTTACTGAGGGGGTTAGTTTTTATTGGCTTTAATAATCTTTTGAGTAGCCGTACGCCCCTTACTTTGAAGTTGAATAAAATAGACACCATTGGGCAAATCGTTTGTTTTGACACCTATTTGATATTGCCCTTTTATTTGAGCATCAATAGGAATATTTTTTACGATTCTCCCTGTCATGTCCGCTATATTTAGGCTTACTTTCTCAAAATCAGTATCAATATGGTAGTTGACCTGAATGTTATCGCCAAATGGATTGGGTACGACTTCCAAAAGATTAGGTAAAGCAGTGATAGGATTGTTATTATTGGTTGATTCAGGATAAGCGACACCGCCTGAACAACAAGGAAAAGAAGATGGACCCGCTATGAAAGTTGTACCTAATTCTACATTAAACCCGCCATTTAAAGTGATAGTGGGTGCCCAATAATCCACTATTCTGTCACCATTTATGACGGAAGTTGAGGTAATAGACTGGGATGCCCGATAATCATTCAAAGGGCTTGTACTAAGGGTGAATGTTGATGCCGTAGAGCATAAAAGACCATATAATGGTTTATTAGTACTCACATCATTAAAAATAGTTTCCCATTGGCAAGGTGTCATGGCTTTTCGATATGCCAAAGTGAAACAAGCACTTGTTAGGAGGTTACTCCTATCGCAACTGTTGCATAGTTTTTGAGTAATGCCATTGCAAGTTGCATCGCCTCCATTATTATAGATTAAGGTGGGACTGCAAGTATTTACTTGTGGGCAACGAGAGTTACATTCATTACTTGCATCTATATCAATACCAGCACATTCATTATTACAATATTCTGGGTGATGGAGACCTAACCTATGACCTAATTCATGAACTGTAGTTATTGAAAAATAGGCAATTGGGTCATTGCGTTTAGCATAGAAATCCCTTACTACAAAAGAATTTCCTCCGGTACCCAGCCCTGAAACTCCAGTAAAATCATCAGTATTACTACTTTCTAAAATAATATTAAGGGTTTTTCCATTATATTTGTCTGTGTAATCACTTTCATCTGTATTAGCAGGATAAAGCCAGATACCGCCATACAAATCATTCGTATTTGAGCTTTCAGAGTACAATTTACATTTTATTTTTGATCGAGGTACGAAAGCGGCTGCTT
>JAYSQG010000355.1:0-1608 GCA_043721685.1 Saprospiraceae bacterium
ATGTGGTCAAGCTGTGGCGATACTGAGGGGGTCACATCCATGAATTTTCCATGACCATCGTTTTGATACAGATAATTTTTAGGCGAAACACCATACAAAAGCGGTGTGCTCCGGCTGCCAACAAACAAATCTAAATCACCATCGCCATCATAATCATTGGCAATAACAACAGATGTGTTCATACTATTTGAAGGCAACGAACCTGCGTGCATCGCAAAATTGCCTTTACCATCATTGAAAAACAGACGGTCTTGATTTTCACGCTCCCCAGCAGCCATGAAATTGCCACCTGAACCGACGTATAAATCCAAATCACCATCGCCATCAGCGTCAAAAAACTGAACAGCCGTATCTTCAAAATCAATGAATTTAGCAATATCAACATTGGGTATCACTTTGAAACTGCCATCAGATTGTTGGACATAAATAGCTTTGGCTTGATTTCTTGCGCCACATATATATACATCGTCACGCCCATCGCCATTGACATCACCCACAGCTATTTTGGGTCCCTCTTTCGAGAGCATCATCGGTACTGTTTTCTCATTGTAAAAATCAATTTGAGGGTCTTCGACGTGTGTTGGCAGTGAGTTGGCTATCGTTTCATCGCTCACTAATAAAGGTTTTTCAAGAACTTTTTGATAATTGGCTTTTGTTCTTTTGCTTGTTTTATAATCAATCGTATTGAGCTTATTCAATTGATAGTCAGCGAGTTTTGTACAAGTTCTGTCGTACCAATATATTAAAATGCTGTCCACTTTTTGACCTTTTGGCAGTCCAATCATCTGTTTATAATCCATAGACGATTGAAAACCACGTGTTGGAATATTCTCTTTTTGATAAATTTGACCACCACTGAACACTTGGATTTTTGAGCCAATGGCAAACGTATTCTTTTCGCCCCCCCTCAGTAAAAAGCCAATAAAAGCAGCCGAAGTGTCCTTTGTCGTATTGTTTTCATATACAAATGCCTCTTCATTCACATTGTTGACGACCAAATCTAAATCTCCATCGTTGTCCAAATCACCATAAGCGGCACCGTTTGAGAAGGATTTATCTGCCAAACCCCATTGTTTAGAGACATCTTCAAAGCGCAAATTGCCTTTGTTTTTGAACATCAAATTCTGAATCGGAACGGAAGGCATTTTTTTAATGACTTCTTCAACCTGTTCCTTTTTACCAGTCATTGCCATTTTTTGGATAATATCGTCGGCAAAAAAGTCAATAAAGTCTTGGTCAATGACATCGTGACTGATGCCATTGCATACATAAAGGTCTTGCTGACCATCAAAATCCGCATCAAAAATCAAAGCACCCCATGACCAATCGGTAGCTGAAACGCCTGAATAATGCGCCACTTCCTTGAAACTGCCGTTGCCTTGATTGATTTGAAGGGTATTTTGAGAAAATTGCTCGTAGAAACCACGCTGTTGTTTGAGTTGATGAATATCTATGTTTTCAAACTCTGTTGTCGTTTTCAAACGTTCCTCGTCATAAGGCAACATTTCAGTTGCAAAAACATCGGGCAAACCATCGTTATTCACGTCAGCCATATCTGAACCCATCGAAGCGAGGCTTAAATGCTGCATTTCGTTGGTTATGTCTTCC
>JAYSQG010000356.1:0-13663 GCA_043721685.1 Saprospiraceae bacterium
AGCGCGATGGAAAAGCACATGGTATTTTACAAGGAATACGTCAAAAACATGAGGCTCTTATGGCAGAATTATTTGATGCCGATGACGATGTTTATGCCCAAGTGAACGATACTATTGTGGAAATTGAATGGATTTTGGAAGATGAACCCCACGATGAATACGACTATATTTATGACCAAATAGTGTCTGTCGGCGAATTGTTATCTTCAAAAATCGTAGCAGCTTACTTGAATAAAATCGGTCTCAATACAAATTGGCTCGATGCGCGGGATGTATTAAAAACAGATGAAACATGGCGTGAATCAGTTGTTGAATGGCAAACAACGAAAGCGAATGCGCGGAATATCATAAAACCACTATTTACTGAGGGGTCTAAATTTGTGATGACTCAAGGCTTTATCGGCTCCACAAAAGACAATAATACGACGACGTTGGGACGCGAAGGCTCTGATTATTCGGCAGCTATTTTCAGTCATTGTTTGCATGCCGAAGGCATGTATATTTGGAAAGACGTATCGGGCGTAATGTCAGGCGACCCGCGTATATTCAGCGATGTCGTTAAACTCGATCAAATCAGTTACGAGGAAGCCGTTGAGATGACTTATTACGGAGCGACTGTCGTTCATCCACGTACTATTCAGCCATTAATGGCGAAAAACATTCCGCTAAACGTCCGTTCATTCCTTGATCACGACGCTGTCGGCACCATCATTTCAGCCGAAGCCCCCCCTCAGTATCCACCGATTCTGATGGCTGAAAGACACCAAGTGTTTCTTAAAATATCAAACAGAGATTTTACTTTTTTAGTCGAATCGCACATTCGTGATTTGTTTGATATTTTTACAAAATACCATATTTTCATCAATCTCATGCAAAATTCAGGAGCGTATTTCTACATCAGTATGACCCATGCACCTGACCGCGAGCGTTTACTCATGCGTGATTTAAGAGAAAAATTTGAAGTCGAAGAGCACCCAAAATGTGATTTATTCACCGCTCGACACCCTACACCTGAAATCCAAGGCACCCTAAAAGAGGGCAAACGTGTCTTGTTTGAAAAAACAATTCCTGACACCTATCAAGTGCTGGTCGGGTGATTCGGGATTCGGGATTCGTCACCTGTAAAAACGAATAACGAATAACGAATAACGAATAACGAATAACGAACATGGCTAAAGACATTGAAAATCAAGCAGATGTAGAATCGCTTGTCCGCACATTTTATGGTCGTTTGCTCGACGACCCTTTTATGTCTCCTTTTTTTGAAGGCATAGATTTCGAGCAGCATTTTCCACGTATGATTGCATTTTGGTCATTTATATTGCTCAATACTGAGGGGTTTGGGGGCAATGTCTTTGATGCACATCGCCGTTTGGCGATTGACGACAGGCATTTTGAGCGTTGGATTTCGACGTTTCACGCAACAGTTGACGACTTATTTATTGGAAATGTCGCTGAAACAGCGAAGACACAAGCGAGTGTCATTGGGTTTGGATTTCAATCGAAGATGCGGTTTTTGAGGGGAGAAAATACTCTTTAAGATTTTAAGAACAAAGACGTTAAGATGAGTTTCATCTTAACGTCTTTGTTCTTAAAATCCTGAAATCTCAAACCTATTTATTCTCCAACCGATTCATATCAGAATAAAAAATCAACATCCACTCATTGTCACGCTTCAAAAAGCGGCGCATAATGCCGTATTTCGATTTTTTTTCAATGATAATTTCATTCACCATAAAAGGCATGGGCTGCTCAAATTCACGAATATATAAGGTATCGTTGAATTGAGCTAAGCGGTGCATGACCCATTTATCCGGTGTCCAACGAAATTCGGAAACGTTTTTAACACTGTCAGCCAGATTGCCCGAAGGTAAACCCTCAAGTGGAAACTGAATATGCTTCAATTGGTAGGCTTTATCGTTGTGAAATCTATTATAAAACGTAACGAAGTCTTCTGAAAGACCTTGCGCATCTTTTTCCGATAATTTTGTATCGTTTTTACAATTGGTTAAAAACAAAACCACAATGCCTAAAATGACCAACGACCAATGACTAATGACTTTTTTCGATTGCATAGACTAAAATATAATTTTTAATTTTTTGATAATAAATATCGAATTGATATTGAAGATGGTCTTTCTCAACAGACCCCTCAGTAATTTTCGTTGCGTGGGCTGTTTCTATTGGCATAAGGTCAAAAGGTTTAATTTTAAGGTGTTTCCTAAAATCCATTTCCTTATGGCCATACGTTTTAAAAAGTGCCTCTTTCGCGCCCCAATAAACGTGAAGATGTTCTAAACGATTGTTAGGGTCGAGGTTTTTAAATTTATGCTCATTCATAACCCTTGCGGCTACACGCTCCACCTTTGACGTAAGATATTGAATATCAATACCTACAACATGTTCACTGATGATACCCGCTACATAATCACCCGAATGACTCAATGACAAATGTAAATCTGAATCCTTGAAAAAAGGTTTGCCATTTTCATTTTTCACAATCGAAAAAGCCCAACCTGTTAGTTGCCTTAACAACAATTTTCCCGCCAACTTTTCTAATTTTTTACGCCCTGTCGCTGCATCTATCTCAGCCTGTTCAACATCTGTCAAAGGCAGTTTCCGAAGGAAAAAATCCTCATCTTCTGTGATGTGCCAGATACCTAAACGTCCATGAGGTTCTGTTATACAATATTCTTGTAGCGGCATTTTTTGACAGCAATTTTTGCGTGAAGCCGTAAAAGTACAACAAACGTCTGAAATGAAACAAGGAACATCAAAAACCAAAAACTTTTAAGTCCATACCCACTCCGCTTTTAAGTTTTCTATCTTTGTCAATTTTTAAATAACAAATATGCTAAAAAAAGTATTGCTCACAGGTGCAGATGGATTTCTCGGCAACAATATCGTGAGAGAATTATTGAATCGTGGTTACGAAATCAGAGCGTTTATAGAACCTTCTCGACAGCCCAAAACCCTCGATGGATTGCCCAATTTGACGTTTTTCCGTGGTGATTTATTGAATCCAACGGATGTGGAACAAGCGATGGAAGGCTGCCCTTTTGTCATTCATGCTGCGGCAAACACAACAGTTATTCCTGCAAGGTCTGAAATCATTCGTCGGGTCAATCTCGACGGCACACGACATATTATTGCCGCAGCGATTAAGCATAAAATTCAGCGGTTGGTCTTCATCGGAACGGCAAATACCTTTGGTTTTGATACAAAAGAACAGCCTGGATATGAAGGTTTGCCTTACTCAGGCGCACAATATGGCTTGGATTATATGGACAGTAAATATGAAGCATTTTTAGAGTTGATGACTGCTGTGAAAGAAAACCAACTGCCAGCCGTTGTCGTCAATCCTACTTTTATGCTCGGACCTTATGATGTGAAACCGAGTTCAGGGGCGATGATTGTCAACCTTTATCAAGGCAAAATACCAGGTTATTCAAGCGGTGGGCGCAATTATATTTATGTCAAAGATGCTGCTTGTGGTGTAGTCAATGCCTTAGAAAAAGGTAAAATTGGCGAAAGTTACATCTTGGGCAACGTCAATATGTCCTACAAAGAAGCCTTTTTTCTCATTGCTGATACGATAGGTGCGAAACGACCTGCCATTTATTTCCCTGCGTTTGTCACCAAAGCCTTTGCTTTATTGTTGACTTTTATTGCCAAAATACAAGGAAAACTGCCCAATATCAGCTACCCAATGGCTAAAATTGGATGTCATGGTCATTATTTTACAGCCGCCAAAGCCATTAGAGAAATTGACTTGCCACAGACCCCCATCAGTATTGCCATCCGTGAATCGTATGAATGGCTGCGGGACAATGGTTATTTGGATAAAAAATAGAAATTTATGTTTAAAAATAAAGTCATCATCATCACAGGCTCAGGTGGTGGCATAGGTAAAGCAACGGCTATTGAATTTTGTAAAAACGGCGCATCTGTTATGTTAAATGGGCGAAATGCTGAAAAGTTAGCCCAAACGGAAACATTACTGAGGGGTATGGGCTTCACCGTTTCATCTTTTGCAGCCGACGTAACAGACTTCTCTGAATGTCAAAAATTGGTCGAAAAGACCATAGAAACCTTTGGTTGCCTCGACGTTTTGGTCACAAATGCAAGCCTTTCTATGCGCGCAAGATTCGATGAAATGACACCTGAAACCTTTAAAAAAGTCTTAGACAGCAATATTTATGGTTCAATAATGCCTATTAAAGCAGCTCTTGATGCCTTGATAATGTCAAAAGGCAGCATCGTTTTCATCGGTTCAGTCGCTGGTTTTTATGGTTTGCCATCGGCTTCTGCTTATTCAACAGGCAAAACGGCTTTAACCGCTTTGAGCCAAAGCCTTCGGGCAGAACTGACGCCCAAAGGCGTTCACGTTGGTATCGTCTATGTCGGTTTTACGGAAAATGACGACGATAAACTCGTTTTAGATGCCAATGGTCAACTCGTTCCCGTTGCACCTCGTTTGAAATGGATACAACAAACACAAGCGCAAGTCTCAAAATCTATTGTTAATTCAACAATGAGGCGTAAAAACCGCCTTGTTTTGTCATTTATTGGCAAATCTCTGGCATTCATTGTTCGTTTTTTTCCATTCATTGTGCATTACAGTATTCAGTTGTCACAACGGAAAGTGAAAAGTGAAAAGTGAAAAGTGAAAAGTGAAAAGAGGATTTCCTTCGTTAAGCAAGTTTTTGTTTATATACATCGTTTCAAAACAAACAAATCGTACTTTCGCCTTTTTGTTATTGGTTGATTCGTTATTAAGGATTGGTTATTAGTTACAACCAATAACCAATCAACCAATCAACCAGTCAACCAATAACAAAATGAGTCATCATCCGAACAAACATATTCCTTATTGCCTCAACTGTCACTATCCTTTGGCGGAAATGGATAATTTTTGCCCAGATTGTGGTCAAAAACCAACGGACGGCAAAACGTCTATGCACGACTTGATACACGAGTTTATACATACCCTTTTTCACCTTGATGGTAAGTTTTTTACAACGTTGAAACACATCTTCGTGCCCGGCAAATTGACCATTGAGTTTTTCAAAGGACATCATAAACGGTATGCACATCCTTTTCAACTGTTCTTAGTTTTAGGCGCGTTACTGTTTGGCATGATTGCCTCATCAACGAATAAACTTGAGGAGAAAACAGAAGAAATGCTGTACAAATCACGTCAAAAAGTTGAAGAAAAAACCTTTTTACACCTTATTGATTCGATTGGAGAAGTAACAGCGCCTACTTTTGAAGGTAGAAATACCAAACGAGCTTATGATACACTTTTGATGCGCACCTATCAACACTGGCTCAAAAAGGAATCAACAAGTGAAAGAGATTCAACTGAGAATAAGGAAAAAACAGCGGTAGTTAAAAAACAAAAAGATACTATTTACTCTTATGCAGGCGGCGCTTTGAAAATTACAAAACAAATTAAAGTAGACTCAGACAAAGATGCCCATGAAGAGATTAGAGACACAAATCAAAAGGAAAGCGATTGGAATGATTTTAAAAGAGGCTTTAGTGACGGCTTAAAAAATGGTGACAATGAAGATAAAACGGCAACAGAAATTATTAATGAATCGCTTGACAAAAATCGTAAACAACAAAGTTTACAAAATATTTTAGCGCAAGAAGACTCTACCTTGATCAGTCAAATATATTCAAGCCTTAAGATTCCAACAAGTGAGTTTTATGAAATGACCCCTGATCAAATCCTTGAAAAATATAAAATCCAAGGCTTCTGGGAAAGGCTATCGCTCAAACAAGCGATTAAAGCGCAACAAGACCCCAAAAATCTGATACATTTTATTATGGGAAAACTGTTTTGGTTGACGTTTCTCCTTATCCCGATGATGTCAGGATTGTTCATGCTATTGTATCGAAAAAAGAATTATTTCGTAGAACATTTTATCTTTTTTATGCATTACAACATCTTTTTGTTTGCAGGCTCTATCCTACTTATATTCATCAATGACAAATTCGGTTTTAAAAGTTTTAATATCTAGTTTGTGTTAGGCGTTTTTGTTTTCTTTTATTTTGCCATGAAAAACTATTATCAACAAAGCTGGCGAAAAACTTTTGTTAAGTTTTGTATTGCCAATTTTGGCTACATGTTTTTTTCAATATTATTGACCGTTCTTGGCGGTATTCTTAGTTTTCTTTTATTTTAAATTTTTGAATCTATGACAGATACGACATCCCCCCCTCAGTATAACGAGACAAATACAACACATTTTGAGACCATTATCGGTCTTGAAGTTCATGTGCAATTAGCAACTGAATCAAAGGCTTTTTGTGCGGATGCCGTGCAGTTTGGCTCTGACCCCAATACACATACATCGGTCATTTCATTGGCGCATCCAGGCACTTTGCCGCGTGCAAATCGTCGACAAATTGAGTTTGCGACCCGTTTAGGCGTGGCTTTGGGCTGTAAAATCAGTGCAAAATCGTTTTTTGATAGAAAAAATTACTTTTATGCCGATTTGCCAAAAGGCTATCAGATAACACAAGACCGTGTTCCGATTTGCGTCGGTGGCGCGCTCGACATTACTTTTATTGACCCAAAAAAGCAGAAATCAACGACAAAAACCATCGAAATTCACCATATCCACATGGAGGAAGACGCGGGCAAATCCATTCACGATCAAGACCCCTCAGTAACGTTTATTGATTTGAACCGAGCGGGCACGCCGCTTTTGGAAATTGTGACACAGCCTGATTTTCGCAGTGGTGCAGAAGTCGATGCGTTTATGACCGCTATGCGGCACCTCGTCCGTTGGTTAGGTGTTTCGGATGGCAACATGGAAGAAGGTTCGATGCGTTGCGATGTCAATATTTCAATTCGACCTGAAGGAACAACTGAATTTATGACCCGTTGCGAAGTAAAAAACGTCAATTCGATGCGTTTTGCCCGCGAAGCGATTAAATATGAAACCATACGACAAATTGGTATCGTTAAAAAAGGGGGTCAAGTCGAGCAAAATACACTCAATTTTGACCCTGTGACTGGCAAAACATCACCTTTGCGGAGCAAAGAAAATGCACATGATTATCGCTATTTTCCTGACCCAGATTTACCGCCCGTGGTGATTACGGCTTCTTTTTTAGAAAAAATAAAATCAGAATTACCCACATTGCCTTGGGAAGCAAGGCGTGAATTGATAGAAAAATATGGCTTGCCCGCTTATGATGTGAATTTTTTGACAGAAGAAATAAGCGTTTTTAACTATGCCCAAACGTTTTTATCGGCAGTTGCACCCCCTCAGTATAAAGCCGTTTCAAACCTCATTATCAATAAAATTTTGCCTTCGGCAAATGAATTAAAAATCGAGTTAGCGGTTTACCCTTTGACAGTCAATCAATTGTCTGAATTTTTAAGTTTGATTGAGAGTGGTAAAGTGTCCAATTCTTCAGCGTATCAGACGTTATTTCCAGCACTTTTGGATACGCCTTTAGCATCTGCAAATGAATTAGCCGAAAAACTAAATTTGTCTCAAAATTCAGATTCTGACTTTTTAGAAAAAATAGTCAAAGAGGTGTTAGAAAAAAATCCACAAAAGGTCGCTGAATATCAAAAAGGTAAAAAAGGCTTGCTCGGTTTTTTTATGGGCGAAGTGATGAAGGCTTCAAAAGGTAAGGCAGAACCTAAAATGACTAATGCTTTGGTATTGAAAGCATTAGAGACTTTTTAGGGCTTACATTGTTTCGATTTAAAAAAAATAGTGTAACTTGCAGTTGAAAATTTTAAATTATTGACACATGGAATTGACACCAATCATATCTGAAACGGCTGAAATTTCACGCCTCTATTCTATCGAAGAATATTTGGCTATGGAAGAGTTGGCAGAAGAAAAACATGAATACGATAATGGTAAAATCATCACTATGGCAGGAGGCACTTTAAATCATAGCAGAATAACGGCTAATTGTATTCGATTGATTTGCAATGAATTAATGGAACAGGATAAAAACACATGTTTTGTCTCTTCAAGCGATTTAAAAATTCATATAGCGGCATTGGGTAAGTTCTATTATCCTGATGCAAGTGTTATTTGTGGCGAAGCTCAATATTATCAAAAAAGAACCGATACAATTGAAAATCCAACATTGATTGTTGAAGTATTGTCTGATTCGACAGAGGCATTTGATAGAACTGAAAAATTTGATTGGTATTCCACTTTGACCACTTTCAAAGAATATCTTCTGGTTTCTCAAAAACAAAAAAGAGCAGAAGTTTGGACTTATGTTGGTGACAATGTTTGGGAAATGCGGATTTACAAAAAAACAACGGATCGCCTCACTTTAAAAACGCTTGATTGTGAGATAGTATTAGAAGAACTTTACAGAGGTGTTGTATTTGAATAAAACAAGAATCATGCACAACAAAAACGGACAAACGAATCAAACAATACAAGAAGTGACCGATATGCTCGGCATTTCAAAGTCACTTATCCGTTTTTGGGAAGAAGAATTTGACTTGCCACGTTTTGAAAATGGGGCATTGAGCCGCTTAGAAATTGAGCAAATAAAGGTCATTAATCACTTGATAAAAGAAAGAGAAATGCCTTTGGACGATGCCAAACGTGCTTTTTCTTTTGAGCGAGAACGATTAAAACGCAAGCATAAAACATTGAATCGGCTCATCGAAATACGACAATCACTTTTGGATTTTAAAAATAAAATAACAGAAAATGGCTCTTCGTCTGAATGATGAAGAGCCATTTTTTTTAGTTCTCACGCTTCATCAAATCATTGGCAAAGCGGCGCATATAATTTTTCTTTTCTATACTGAGGGGGGGCTTATCGAGATGTTCAAAGGCTTTTTTAAGGTAGTTTTCCATTTCTAATTCTGCAAATTGACGTGCGCCTGTGGCTTCAAAGATGCTTTTTACATCTTCTATTTTTACAGCTTCGTCAACGTTTGTAGTCATCATAAAATCTTGTAAATCAATTTTTTGTGCAGGATTTGCTAATTCTAAGGCTTTGAGAACAAGCAAAGTTTTTTTGTTTTGGACAATGTCACCGCCTACTTTTTTACCAAATTTCAAAGGGTCGCCAAACGAATCGAGTATATCGTCTTGAATTTGAAAAGCGATACCGATATTGCGTCCAAATTCATAGAGAGATTCAGCATCCCTCTCAGTAGCACCGCCAATGAGCGCGCCCATTTGGAAAGCCGCCGCAATGAGTACCGATGTTTTGAACTCTATCATGCGAATGTATTGCGGAATGGTCACATCTTCGCGGGTCTCAAAATTCATGTCCATTTGCTGCCCTTCACAGACTTCAGTCGCCATTTTGTTGAAAATATGGACCAACCGTATCTGTTTTCGAGCATCTACCCCCTCAGTATCCATCAAAAAACGGTATGCCCAAATGAGCATCACATCGCCAGAAAGAATGCCTGAATTGATGCTGTATTTTATATGTACAGTCGGTTGGCCACGACGCAAAGGGGCGGCATCCATAATATCATCGTGCAACAATGAAAAGTTGTGAAAAACCTCTACCGCCATCGCTATGGGCATTGCTTTAACAATATTATCGGAAAATAACTCGCAACCCATCAATGCCAATAAAGGGCGCAACCGTTTACCACCAATGCTAAGAATGTAATTAACAGGCTCATAAAGTTCCTTGGGTTGCTGTGAGAAGGCATGCTCAGTGAGATATTTTTGAAAAAGTATTTGATATTCGGGAATCGGGTGCATTAATATTTTTTTTTTGATTTTTTGTTCTTCAAAATAAAATCAATAAATCACTACTTGTAAATCAATATGATGTCACAAATTACTATTTTGGGCAAATATAAATCGGTAATTATTTTTTTTATTGGTGTGTGAACAAAAATAGGCATCAATTTTGATATTTAATTTTTTAATAAGTAAAAAATTACCCAATTTTGGGATGAATTTTGCAATGATAAGTCAACTATTAATTCTAAAATCCAAAATTTTTCAGTGTAAATCTTCACTTAATAATTATAACCTATGCAACGATTTTCAAAACCCGTAGATATTTTACTCGTCGAAGACAACCCAGGCGATGTCCGGTTAACGCAAGAAGCGTTCCGTGAAGCGCGCACGCCCATAAAAATCAATGTGGCAATGGACGGTGAAGAGGCAATTGCCTATTTACGCCGTCAACCGCCATTTCAAAACGCAACACGACCTGATTTGATTCTGTTGGATTTGAATATTCCAAAAAAAGATGGGCGCGAGGTTTTAGCAGAAATTAAAGCAGACCCATTTTTGCACGATATTCCTGTGGTCGTTTTAACAACTTCAAATGCCGATCAAGATATTCAAAAAACGTATAACCTTGAAGTCAATGCCTATATTAATAAGCCTGTTGATTTCGACCGTTTTTTTGATATCGTACAAAAAATTGAAGACTTTTGGTTGATGACAGCCACATTACCCTCGTCTTTGAAATAAAATTTGCTCATTTAGAAAATTTTATACATTCGAGCGATGATTAGTTATATTTTGCCTTCATAAGTATCGGATATTTTTAAAATATCCGATACTTGGTAATATATAAATCAAGGCTCGTTGACAGAGAACATCCTAAGTGTCTGATTTTCAATTAATTACTTCATATCCCCCTCTTTTTTGAACATCTTATTATAAGCCACCTACCTCCCGGCAAGCACAGCTGAACATACACACATAGAGAAAACTTAATTATTAACAAGGTAAACGACTGTGCTTATTCCTATGAATACTAGACAATCAACCCATATCCTACTCATCGAGGACAATCCTGGCGATGCTCAACTCGTGAAAATATATATGAAAGATGCCGCTTTCAAATATGAATTATTTCATGCTGAAACGCTTTTTGAAGGTCAGGACATCATCAGCAAGCAGGAGATTGATATCGTGCTGCTTGATTTATCGTTACCTGATACACAAGGGTTCAAGACGTTGAACCTATATTTGGAAAAAGTACAAGATGTCCCCGTCATTGTATTAACAGGTGTAAACAATGAAATTGTTGGCTATCAAGCAGTTAAAGCAGGGGCACAAGACTATCTCGTCAAAGGTCAATTTGAGGGCAAGCTCTTAGGACGATCTATCCGTTATGCTATTCAAAGGCATAAAGAAGTTCAAAAACTCGAAGATACTAAGAGGGAAATGACTATTAATGAACGTCGAATAGTCAAAGCTCAACAATTGGCAGGTTTTGGCAACTGGGAAATGGATTTGGTGTCAAGTGAAATGATTTGGACGGATGAAATCTACCGCATTTTTGGGTTTCTTCCAGGTAGTATCACGACAGGGCTTTCCGATTATATCAATTATGTCCATTACGAAGACAAAGAATCCGTTGAGGAGTTTTTTGAAAACGCCATGAAAGATGGTAAACTTTACAAAATCGAACATCGCATAATTGTTGACGGCACTTCTATCAAGTGGTTGGCAATACATGGGCAAGTGTTTTGCGACGATTTGACAAACCGCACGATGTTGGTCGGTGGCGTTCTGGACATCACAGAACGCAAAGCGAACGAACAAATGATCGTAGAACAAAATATCAATCGCCAAACCACTATGATGAAGGATGAAGCGATGCAAGATATGAGCTTCCACATTAGAACCCCCCTCAGTAGTATCGTCAATTTATTGTATGTGATGGAAACAACGACCATTTCGCCACTTCAAACGGAACTTGTAGATGGCTTAAAAACTTCTGTGGACGATTTGTCTTTGATGATTAACAATATGCTCAATTTCTCGATGCTCGTTAGCCAAAACTTGAAGCCAGAAAATGAGGAAATGCCCATCAAAGATTTTAGTAATTCCTTGAAAAAAGTCATTCAAATCAAAGCAGATAATGCAAAAGTCAAACTCGACTTTTCGCTTGGCGAGGATTTACCAGAAAAAATTATAGCCGATAGTAAAAAAATCACACAAATTATATACAACCTCACTGACCACGCTACCCGATACACCCCAACAGGTAATAGCGTAATTATTGACCTCGATGTCATTAATTCTGAAAAACAAGCTACTTTACTTATCAAGACATCTTACACAGGTAAAACACTGACAACCAATCAAATAAAGGAGTTGTTAGAAGAAAATAAAATACTTGAAACGATTAAAAATGATGCGAATGAAAACGATAAACAACAATTATCACTCGCCATTGTAGCTAAACTCGTCAATATACTTAAAGGCACTTTTAATATTTCTGTTAAAGACAATGACACAACTTTGTTTGAAGTCTCATTGCCCGTCAAAGCATTGAGAATGATGCATTCAGATGCTACAGCACCGGACGAACCGCTTAAAATTCTCTTGGTTGAAGATCACTTCTTGAACCAAATGGCTACAAAAAAATTGCTGATGAATTGGTCACCTTTTGTTACCGTTGACATTGCAGAAAATGGTTTGATTGGAGTCGAAAAATACAAAGCGCATGGCTACGATTTGATTTTGATGGATCTACAAATGCCTGTTATGAATGGTTTTGATGCTACTTTACGCATCCGTGAAAAATCAGTTGTTCCCATTATTGCCCTAACAGCGACAGCAAGTAAACAGGAAGCTGACCGTTGTTTTGAAATCGGCATGAATGATTATGTTAGTAAACCATTCAAACCTATTGAGTTATACATGAAAATTATGAATGCTTTGGCAAATGTTGTTGAACCCGTTTAATAATAATGTTTTAAAAAAGCAAAGGCTGACTCAAAAGAATGAGTCAGCCTTTGCTTTTTTATTGAAATAAACAGTTATTTTATTTATTTTCGAGTTGCTTTTTTAAGTTTTTTTTAAAATAACTTCCCCAACCAAAAAGGTTATCTAACTTAGCAGTCATTAATAAAAACCAACACCTTATACTGAGGGGGGGTACTTCAACAAGAATCAAATTTGAATAACTATGACTAAATCACATTCTCTTCTTTTCTCTATTCTTTTACCGATTTTTTTTATTGGCAGTTTATTGTTTAACAATAATATTAACCCTTTTTATGGTCTTTTGAATACTTCTATTCAAAAGGACACACTGACCGAAGACGAAAAACGTCTTCCCGAAAATGCTATCAAAGGTCTTAAAGTGGCAGACGGTTTACGCATACAACTCTTTGCTTCTGAACCTGTTATGACCAATCCGACCAATATTGATGTGGACGAAAAAGGACGTGTTTGGGTCTGCGAAGCCTTCAATTATCGCCCAGCCATAACGGGTAAAGAGACGCATAAAGCAGGCGACCGCATTCTCATCCTCGAAGATACCAACGGCGATGGCGTTTCTGACAAAAGCACCGTTTTTTATCAAGGTCCTGAAATCGAAGCACCTCTTGGCATTTGGGTGATGGGCAATCAAGCCATAGTATCTCAAAGCCCTTACGTCTGGCTTTTTACAGATGAAAATGGCGATGGCAAAGCCGATAAAAAAGAAATTTTGCTACAAGGCATGGGCGGTACTCAGCACGACCACGGTATGCACGCCTTTACTTTTGGACCCGACGGCAAATTTTATTTCAACTTCGGAAACGAAGGCCAAACCCTCAAAGACGGTAAAGGCAATGTCCTAAAAGACAAGGAAGGTAAAGAAATTTCCTTGAAAAACTACCGTATGGGTATGGTTTTTCGCTGTAATCCCGATATGACAGATATTGAAGTTA
>JAYSQG010000357.1:0-17412 GCA_043721685.1 Saprospiraceae bacterium
CAATGCCGTTTGGGCTTTCAGCAATGGCAAAAAAAGATTTTCTGTCCATGCCTTCAACACGTACCGCCACCACATATTTGCCTTGCCATTTCATTGCGCCGGCGTTGAAAGTAGCATTGATGCCAAAACGTTCCATCAAATATGGATTGGTTTCGGGATTCAAATCGTAGCGCCAAAAGAGTGGCGTATGAGCAGCCGTTAAAACAGGATTCTCGTAGCGGTCAAAAATGCCGTTGCCGAGTTTTTGTTTTTTATTTTTCTTTATAATTAATTGACGGTGAGCGATTTCTAATTTTTCTAATCGCTTTTCGAATGCTTTTTTCATAATCATTTTTATTTTAAATCTTCTACAACCTTTCGCATAAAAGGCAATAATTGTTGCGCCATTAACGCATGTTCTGCGGCATTGGGGTGTCCAGAACAGCCTGTTGCAGAGACAGCTGTAAATTCAAAGACCTTAATGTTTTTCATTTCGGGCAGTTCTCTCGCCGCGTTTTCTTGCACGGCTTTTAGGCAATTTGTCAACAGAATCCCTCTTTCGCCCGCAACCATTGGGCTATTGAGCAAAACGATTTGTGTATTGGGCGAATGGCTATAAATGGTTTTTATAAAATCAAAATATGTATTGACAAATAAAGTTGAATCAAAAGGCAGTCGGATTGTTTTGCCATCACCTAAACTTAAATCGTTTGTGCCTAAGGCAATGGAAACAATATCGGGTTGTTTGTGCGAAAAATCCCACTTTTGAATACTATCCAAGACTAAATAAGTTTGGTTGTATTGTTGCGGCACGGTGGGTTCGTCGCTGTTCCAATTTCTATAAATCCCCGCACCGCTTATTGAATTTAAGGTAAAATCGAGGTCGAGGGCTTGCGCGACCTTTGTGGCATAACTCCAATAGGCATTGTGTTGGTCATACCATTTGTTGCCGCCGCCGCAAGGAATGTCTTGCGCATCGTTGCCCATACCACACTTAATGCTATTACCAATAAATTCAATGCTTTTTAGGCTTGAATGGGGCAGTTTTTGGAGTTTCTGCGCTCTGATACTTTTTATAGTTATGACCCCATTTTGAGGTTCAGTGGCTTTGAAAATACGCAACAGATGCCACTCTTTTTTTTGATTGGCTTTGATTGTAAAACTTGTGGGTGTCGCATTGCCCACTTTGATGCGCCCCTTGTATTCATTGTCCAACTCAATAGCGACATAATTATAGTCCGTTGGTGCAGCATGATTGATGAGCGATAGGACACAAGTGTTTCCCGTAAATTGAAATTCTGCATAAGCCGCAGAGCTTATCAAATCAACATCATTTTGTGCGTTTTTGAGCGTCCGTCCATGATACGTTACGACTTCATCTGTCGCCGTTGTGGTCGTCAAACGTGGTGCCGTACAAGCACTAAAGGCAGCTAAAAAGCAAGAGAAGTAGATGATTTATAGTAGTTCATATCACTTTCTATCCATTAAAGCTTTTTTAAAATATTTACCGTGGCGGGTCAATTGATAATTCCAATCGGTAAAAAGGCGGGGAGCCCATTGTGGGTCAAAGACCCAAACAACCCATGAAATACCTTTGTCGTCGCAGTATTTAGTAATGGCATCGCCATAAGATTCGTCGCTGATAACGGGTATGTGTGCGCCTGTTTCTTCCGCACCAGAGAAGCCAATTTCCGTTAAAATGACAGGGTATTTTTCTTTGACAAAGCCAAAGTCTTTTGTCCATTTATCTTCCCAAGGTTTTTCGCGCTTCATGGGGTAAGGGTGCGACACATAGGCAATGCCTTCTGCGTTGATGGGGTCGGTGGCAACAGGCGTTAAATCATACGCCCAATTGAAACCAGCCACTAATGGAATCGCTGTATTGCCGTGCGCTCGAATGATACCGATGATTTCTTCCATCAACCCTTTCCAATCAGTCCATGAACACGTTCCCAATTGTCCATTATAGGTGGTTGGCTCATTGAAAAGTTCAAAAAAAGCAACGGTTGTGTTGCCTTTGTAGTGTTTTGCCATCGTGCGCCAAAACTCGAACGTTTCTTTTTGCGTGGTTTCGTACATATCGTTTTGATACATTTCCGTCCGCAAATTACCGATGCTGTGCCAATCCATGATGACGTAAATGCCCAATTCTTTTGCCCATTCTACGCCGTCATCGAGCATTTTGAGGTATTTCTCTTTGCCTTGCCTGCGCCATGCGGTTGGGTGAATTGGGAAACGGACGACGTTTGCGCCCCAAGCCTTCATCTCTTCAAAATAGGCTTTGTTCCAGTGACCGATATTCATCAGTCTATCAGGGTCACTGGCATTTAAACCTCTGAAAATAAAGGTTTGACCTGTTTCGGTAACAAAATTATTGTCCTTAACAGTTATCTTAGGTAAGTCATTGGTTTGCGCTTTGGCACAATACAGGCTTGAAACGATAAAGAAAAGAGTGAAAATGTTTTTCATAATAAAGATATTTTTAAAAAATGATTTTCAAAAAGTACCGCTACAAATAGGGAAGGCATACCCCTCAGTATGCCTTCCTATTTTTGCCTAAAAGTACAATTAATATTTCGGTACAATGCGGAAATTATCCCAATAAACATTCAACTTTTTCGCATCAGGTCCTTGAATGAAAAGGCGTGTTTCAAGGGCTTGACCCACACTTTCAGCATCCAAGGTCGTAACCTTTTGACCTTTCTTTGCACCTGCATCGTCTTCACTGTAAATGAAGTCGGCAAGCGGAATGGTAACTGTTTTCCAACCCGTTGTTTTGTAAGCCGCACCATTAAAATTGCCACCACCCCAAGGGAAATTATAGTTAAAAGTACCTGTTTTTGATTTCCACCAAATACGCAACGGGTCAGAAGTCCAATCAGCCGTGACATTGACTTCAAATTTGACGACATAGCGAGACGCTGCGCCTGCGGTGATGCCATAATCTGCCAATTTCACTGAGTTTGCGATATGCATATCTTCTTGTTCGTTGAGGCTGTAATTGAAGCCGACATTTTGTCTAAATTTCAAATAAGGCAATAGTTGCAACTCAACAGAGTTCGATGTAAAGAGTTGATTTGTTGTCAAGTCATTTTTCAGGTTGTGGACATAATATGTCGGATTTGCCATCAACCAGAACAATTCGTTGTTTTTTGCTGTATTTTCTGAAGGGTCAAATAACGGATTGGTCGGTAAAAATATCAAAGCCGTTCTTAAAATCCCTTGCACACCTGAGCCTGAACCACTACCTGAGCTCGTCGGAACGAAGTTGTTATCCGACCGCGTAAAGTTGATATTGCTGTTGACCGTTATCCACTTATTGAATGTGTGATAGACGTTGCCACGCAAACTGTAACGCTTGTAATTTGAATCTAAGGGTCAATAGTTGCTAACTTCATTTTGTCTTTATTTTTAATAACCCTCCAAGGGTTTTAAACCCTTGGAGGGTTGGTAATCATTCACCATTACCGATAGAGTTTCATGTTTTTTGCTTTTTTAGAGAAATACACCCTATCATTTTCATAGAATTTTTGAAAATCAGTGGCACTCGCTTGGTTCGGGAAAGGGGCGTAGAAGTGATTAGGTCGTCCGTTGCGCCACACCAATACATAAGCGACTTTGTGGTTTTTAATGCCTTGCCACAACACATTTGTCCACCAATCGGGCATCGAAACCATTTCAAGACCTGTTTCTGTGAATGCTATAAGTTTGTTGTGTTCTTGAGCGAGTTCTGAAATGATTTGAAAATGGGTGTTGAGTTTTTCAATAAAAAGATTCGTAGAATCGGGCACTTGAAGGCGATGATAGAGGTCATGCCCTAAAATATCCACATAATCGTCGCCTGGATAGAAATCCATATAGTGTTCTTTCGACTTAAAATTATCGGGCGAATAGGCATAAATGAAATTGTCAACACCCCGTTCACGCAGCCTGTCAACCGTCATGCGCCACAGAGCTTTGTATTCATCAGCTGTGCAATTGCCATCGCCCCACCAAAACCATTTGCCTGTGTGTTCGTGATAGGGTCTGAAAATAACAGGGATTTTTTTGCCCCAAAAGCCTGATTTCAAGGACAAACCAAAATCCGCTACCTTATCTATCCACGAAATGAATTTATCATGCTGTTCGCCGCCTGCTAAGATTTGGCTAACAGCCGCCGTCGTATCCCAAGCAGAACCGCCTGAAACAGGGTTGTTTAAGTGCCAGCTGATGGTGCTGATGCCACCCATTTTATAGGCTTGTTTGATATAGTTACGCAAATCAACGAAAGGAATACCATCGAGTTCTCTTGTAGAATCTACCTCGATATGCCCCAAATCCCAGCCAAATACTGAGGGGTAGTCGCCGACGGTGCTGTGTACATCTGACTTGTCTTTAATATTGCGCCAACCCACGCCATAAGCTAAATCGTCTTGATGACCGAACATAACGGCACTGTCATTGACCATTTTAGCCATATTGGTATAGAGCCGCTTTGTGCGTTTTGTCGCATTTTTATCCGAGAGTGTTTGAGCGTTCAAAGCCACTATCGCAAAAAAGAAGGTGAATAGTAAAGTTGTCCTTTTATATAACATGATCATCTTTTGTTTTATAAATATCTTTGATGCAAAGTTCAGATACAGGCTTGAAAGAGATGGGCGAGCAATCTTACAAAAGTCGGGGTGTAATGTAACACGCGTAATATTTTATTTAAAATTCAGGTATTAGCAAAATGAAATTGGGTTTTTAGTCCTATGTTTGAAACATTTACCCCCATCAGTATTTGGCAAATTTTAGAACTTTGCACAATCATTTTTCCTTTTGTCACTTCGTTACTCATTATAGCACAGCGCAGTGAGCGGGTGATTTAAAATCACCCGCTCACTTTGTCCAAATTTTTAAAAATACTTCTATATGAAACATCTTTACAAGCTACTCATATTCACGCTCTCATTTATGTACACGGATATCAAAGCGCAAGTCAATCTTGCGGACTTTGAAACCGCCAATACATCGCCGACATTGACACCACAAGGCGTTATGGTCGTTGACAATCCCGATAAAAATGCGTCGAATCCAAGCAACAAAGTGGGTTTTATGAATAAACCTGCGGGCGATTGGACAGCCTTTTACTTGACTTTTGCAGACACTAAAAAATTCATATTGGGCAATACAGAATTGACTTTTAAGATAAGGTCAGCTTTTGCAGCACGTGTATATATAAAGGTGTGGAATGGCAGCCAAGTCGTCATTGAAAATTGGTCAACCAATTACAATTTTATGGTGTCTGCAAATGCTTGGACGGATTGTGTTTTTGACATCAGAAGCGTTATCAATCAAGACTTTACACGTTTAGAGATAAATATCAATGGCGGTTCATCAAGCGGCAATGTCTATTTTGATGATTTCAAATTGAACAATCCTTCGGCTGGCAATGGCTTTCCTGTGGCAGCTTTCACGTCATCCAAACCCAAGGCTTTTGCAGGTGATACGGTGCGTTTCGATGCCTCAAACTCTTATGATTTCAACGGCAGCATCAAGTCGTATAATTGGAATTTTCAAGATGGAACAATGGATACAGGTAAAATAGTGAGCCATAAATTCATAAACGAAGGCATTTACCGCGTCAAACTCACGGTGACGGACAATGAAAACAACAGCACAAGTATTCAAGTAGCGCAAGCCGTTTATCCTGTTGGGTCACGTTTGGGGCGTTTGTCAATCATCACACCGACCCCCTCAGTAAATACTAAAATTGAAGGTTGGTTTTTGATAAATGCCAATTATACAAACGTCTATAACCCCGATGAAGTCAAGGCAGATGCGCTCATTACCTTGCCCAATCAGCAACAAATAACCGTTCCTGCTTTTTATTTTGTGCAGCAGAGTTATCAAAACGGTCAATGGGCAGCAGATTCGAGTTTGCAAAATTGGGCAATTCGGTTTAGCTCAAAACAAACAGGCGTTCATAAAATTGTGATGCGTTTGACCGATGCACAAGGCACGATTCAATCGGCTGAAACAACCGTAAATGTGGGTGCAAATGCCTCTGGAAAGGGTATTATTAACGTGGATTCCTTCAATCACCAATATTTTCGACGTACTACAGGCGAGCCTTATTATCCTTTGGGCATCAATGTGGCATGGAACAGCCTGGGAAATTACACTAAAATCATCGGCAATCTTTCGGCGGGCAACGCCAATTTTGTTCGCTATTGGCACGCCGCTTTCAATCAACAACAATTGGAATGGAAAAACAATGGTTTTAATGGTGGTTTAGGTGTTTATAGCCAAGGCGCAGCCGCCACACAGGATTCTGTTTTGGATTTATGCACCAATAAAGACATGAACCTCCAAATGTGTATTTTTCACCACGGCATGTTTTCAGAAAATGTCAATTCCAATTGGAACGACAATCCTTATAACGTAGCAAACGGCGGCTACTTGACCCGCGCCGAAGAGTTCTTTTATAATGCCAATGCGAAAGCGCAAACCAAAAAACTGCTGCGTTACATCGTTGCCCGTTGGGGCTATTCGCCCAATCTTTTTGCTTGGGAATTGTTCAATGAAGTCCAATTTACAGGCATTCACAACAGCCAAACCAATACTTGGCGCACGGAAGTTGTCAAATGGCATGACGAAATGGGGCAATATATCAAAACGATTGACCCATTCAAACACATCGTTACAACGAGCGCAGACGACAACCAAATTGTCTCCATGAATGGCATCGCAGGGCTTGATAATTTGCAATACCACACATATAGTAATACACTTTTGGACAATTTAGTGGTCAAAGACGCTTCATTTTTGAACAGTATGACCAATAAAAGCATCTTATGCGGCGAATATGGCACGAATAACAATGCCGATGTGCCTTTCGATGTTCAACGAAATACGATATGGACTGGCGTTTCGTCTCAAGTTCCACACATCATGTGGCTGTGGGATAACTATACCGACCCGTCTTGGGGTTTGTTGTTCAAACAGCCCGCCGCTTTTGTGAAAGATGAGGATTTTACGAAGCAAGGTGCGCTCTCGAAATGGACATTTACATTGAGTAACAACAGCACAACTGTTTTAAAATCAGCAGGTTTTAGTACGCCCAAAAACAATTTTTATGGTTATGCCTACGATGCTTTGAATCAAAGCAGTCTTGGCGGTACGCAAATGACAATACCGAATATTCCACGAGGTACTTACCGCATACAATATTATATGCCCGATTCAGCGCGAGCAGTGGTTGTGGACAGTGTGCCGCTTACGCCTTTCAGTAATACAATTGTTTTGCCTGTTTTTTCAAAAGGATTGGGCATAAAAATCCAATTTTTGACAGAAAAATTGGTGGGCAATAAAGACATCACGGTTAACAGCACTAAAATGTCGAGCTATCCAAACCCTGTTACAGATAATTTGACGCTTGAATTTGATGCAACAGAAACCGCAACAGCAACGGCGCAACTGTTTGATGCCTATGGCAGATTGATTCAAACAACGTCATTTGATGTGCAACCTAATGACAAAGCGCAGTTGGTGTTGCCGATGAAATCGTTGGGATTGAGTGCGGGAATTTATACCGTGCAAGTCAAAAATGGACGCAGCGTTTTTAACAAAAAGGTTATTTATCAAAATTAATGAATACATGAAACGGGGTAAAATTCTGATTTTTATAGTCATAGGGTGTAGCCCTATGACTATTTAAGATATATTTTTTCATACACTTACTGTCGTTTGAAGAGGTTCGCCCAAACGAACCTCTTTTTTTTAATACCTTGTCCAAATAATTAGATTTGTCCGAAACAAAGAGAATGGTTCGATTTTACGCAGTTCCAAAATTGTAGAACTGAAAGAAGACAGTCAGGGCTATATTTGGATAGTGACCCAAAGCACAGGTTTGTACCGTTTCGATAGGCGGACTGAAAAATTCGAGGCATTCCAACACATTGAAAAAGACGACAAAACGATTGTGAGCGACCAGGTTTTCACCGTTTTTGAAGACAATAAAAAGCGGATTTGGGTTGGAACAAAATCAGGTGTTGACCTTTTTGACAACGGCATATTCAAACATTTCAAGACCCCCCTCAGTAATTTAGGCGTTACCAGCATTATTCAAGCACGAAACAATACATTTTTGTGTTCAACGACTTATGGCGTTTATAATTTTTTTGAAACGGCAGATGGTTCTTTATTGGCGAAAAACTACGACATGGAGCAACCTGGTACGCCTGTTACGACGATAAGTTATTCGGCAAACTTTTGCTATACTTTACTTGAAGACCCAAATAAAGACAATTTTTTTTGGGTTGCCACAAAACAAGGTTTGGTGAAATTAGATGCCACTAAAAACCAACGAGCAACCATCGAAGCCTCAACCACAGGCATGTCTAACAGTACAATCTACGCCATGCTTTTTCCCGTTGTGACCAATGGCAACCATTTATGGCTCGGTACGGAAGACGGTTTAAATCGCTACAATACCTCGACAGGTGTTTTTGAACGTTTTTTTGCTGACCCCTAAAAACGACAATTCGCTGCGCAACAGCAGTATTCAGTCTTTGTTGGAAGACCGTTCGGGGTTGTTGTGGATTGGTACAAATAAAGGCATCAATAAGCTCAATTTGAAGCAAAAAGCCTTTGAAAAAATAGCCCTAAAAGGTGAAAACAACATCACGTCTTTATCCAAAAACAAGAATACGCTTTGGGTTGGCACGTATGGTCAAGGTATTTTTGAAGTGCCTTTGAAAGATGGAGAACCCATATCATCACGCCATCTTCAACTGCCTAACATGATTGATTTTATATATGGTATTCATGCAGATACTGAGGGGTGGCTGTGGGCAGCAACAAGAGGGGGTGGTGTTTATAAAATCCCTACTAATGCGCCTAATAGCTACGTTCAATACAATCAAATGAATCCGTTAAGTGACAATTATATCATGACTGTTTTTGAAGACAGCCAACGCAATATGTGGTTTGGGACTTGGGATCATGGCTTGATTCGCTACAATCGGGCAGCCGATACTTTTAGCAATATTAGGGTTTTGCCAAACAGTGACTTTAATCCTTCTGCATATCCGATTGTTCAATATTTTGAATTTAAAAACAGCCAAAACGAGCGTGTTTTGTGGGTTGGCACACGTGGGGGCGGCTTGATTGAGTTATTGTTAGACGAGCAATCCAATATTTTAAAAGTCAAAAACATCTATCGAAACAATCCACAAGACCCGCAATCTCTGTCCAGTAATTTCATCAATTGCTTTTATAAAGACGCAGCGAATCAGATTTGGATTGGTACAGAAGAAGGTATGAATCAATGGAACAGCGACAAAAAGACCTTCAAAAGGTATAGCGAAACCGATGGTTTACCCGACGAGAATGTGCAAAGTATAGCCCAAGACGACAATAGAAATTTGTGGATTACGACCAATAAAGGCTTGTCACGAGTCGCTTTTGACAAAAATGGGCAAGCAATATGCCGCAATTTTGATGAAAAAGACGGTTTGCCGTCCAATTATTATCAACCCGCCGCAACCACGACCATCAACGAAAAACACTTGTTTTTTGGTAGTACCAATGGTTTATTGGCTTTTTATCCCGATGATATTAAGGACAATGAAACCGTGCCGATGGTGTCACTTGTGGATTTTAAATTATTCAATCAATCCATTCATGTTGGCGAAACTAAAAATGGACATACATTCCTACCCCTCAGTATCAGCGACATAAAAACCATCGAATTGGCATACAACGACAATGCTTTTTCGATAGAATTTGCCGCCTTACATTTCGACGAACCCGATAAAAACCGCTATGCGTATCGGCTCATCGGCTTCAACGATAAATGGGTTTACGCCACGGCGAATGAACGGACAGCGCATTACACCAATTTGCCACATGGCAGCTACACATTTGAAGTCAAAGCAGCTAATAATGATGGTGTTTGGTCAAAGGAAATAGTGCAAGTAAAAATCATCGTTCATCCGCCTTTTTGGTTGACTGGGTGGGCGTATCTGTTTTATATGGCTTGCATTGGCGGCGCTATTTGGTTGTATCGGCACACCTTACTTGTGAGAGAAAATTTGAAAAATCAAGTGCAAATGGAGACTTTTAAGCGCAAACAAAGCGAAGAAGTCAGCAAAATGAAAGTCCGTTTCTTTACAAATGTTTCGCATGAGTTGCGGACACCTTTGACATTAATCCTCTCGCCGCTTGAAGAACTCATAAAACGGGAAGACGTGACCCCCTCAGTACATGAGACTTACGACCTCATGCAACGCAATGCCACACGCCTTTTTAATCTCATAACAGAATTATTGGATTTCAGAAAAACGGAAGAAGGCTTGATGACGCTGAATGTTGTGGAGACCAATCTTGTCAAATATTTAGCGAATATCACCATCGCTTTCCGTGATTTGGCGCGACAACGCCACATTGATTTCAGTTTTGTCACCACCGTTGACAATCTTAAAATGTGGTTAGACCGTGACCTCATGGAAAAGGTGTTTTACAATCTTTTTTCCAATGCCTTCAAATATACCAACGAGGGCGGTAAAATCATCGTTAAACTCGATTTAGATGACCACCGCAATGCCGTTATTTCTATTGAAGACACAGACATGGGTATCTCTGCCGATGAATTACCACATATTTTTGAAGAGTTTTACCGTGGAAAGACCTCGTCGGAAGGCAAATATAGGCAAGGCTCAGGCATTGGTTTAGCATTGACAAAAAACATTATTGACCTACATAAAAGCACGATTTTAGTAGAAAGTACCGTGAATAAAGGTTCAATATTCACGATTTCGATGCCGCTTGGTTATGAGCATTATGATGCGAAATTTATTAATCACGATTATCAGAGCAGTGAAAATATTGCCTTGTATCCAATGCTCGAAGAATCGGCACCCCCTCAGTATGAAGCCGTTCAAAACGGAGAAAAATCGGATAATCCACTCGTTTTAATCGTTGAAGACAACCCCGATATCCGCGTATTTATCAAGCAGAATTTAGAACGTTTTTATCAAATTGAAGAAGCTGAAAATGGCAAAATCGGGCTTGAAAAAGCTCAACAACTCATTCCAGACCTCATTATTTCAGACGTTATCATGCCCGAAATGGACGGTTTGGATATGTGTAACCACATCAAAAACACGGAAGCAACTTGTCATATTCCTATTATTTTGCTTACCGCTCGTTCCTCGCAGATTTATCAAATCGAAGGTTATGAAACAGGTGCAGATGATTATGTCACCAAGCCTTTCAACATGAGTTTGCTGTTCACAAGAATCAAAAATCTATTGGAAAATCGTGAGCGTATACAACGGCGTTTTGAGAAAAATTTTAATCAAAATACGACTTTTGAAGTGAAACCAAGCGAGTTAAACATTACACATTTAGATAAAGATTTCATTGAAAAGTGCATCGAACTCGTCGAACAGAACATAGGAGAAAGCGATTATTCAGTTGAACAATTGAGCCACTCTCTGTTAATGTCACGGATGCAAGTGTATCGAAAAATGAAGGCTTTGACAGGAGAAACGCCCAACCATTTTATCCGCACCATTCGCTTAAAACGGGCAGCGCAATTGCTTGAAAAAGGTTATTCCGTAGCAGAAGCGACCTATAAAGTCGGTTTTCAAGACTTGAAATACTTCCGAGAATGTTTTAAAAAACAATTTGGTATGAATCCCAAAGAATTTTCAAGGGAACAATCGTAGAGCCGCTTTCAAGGAAATATCCGCATGTTTTTATGATAGTAAGTCATCCCCTTTTTAAGTAAAAAAATGACTAAAAGCGTGATGCTTTCACTTTCAATGAGCGAAGCAATTATCAAATCTACTTTTTCATCAATGAAGTGCTGAATTTGCCTTTCTGTATTGCCCTCTGCGTCTTTCAGAGTCATTTGTATGTCGGGATAAAATGACAAATCATTTTTTCAGTAAGATGGCTTTTGAGTTTCCTCAGAATTAGATTGTCAATAATCTGAAATTTTTCAAATGCTGTGAGTACGCGGCATATCCATACCGTAAAATTATACGCTCGTTTGATTTTATTTGCTTAAAGAATCCTTCTGATAGGCACCTATCGCCACCTTCCGATATCTCAAGTATTTATAGAGTGTCATTTTAGAAACGCCAATTTCAGTGGCAATCTGATTGACACCCATTTTTCCTTCCCGATAATACGTTTCGGCTAAAATAGCTTTCTGTTCCGCTTCTTTGGTCATGCCTTGCCTACGTCCGCCTTTGCGTCCTCTTGCCCGAGCGGCGGCTAAACCTGCATTCGTTCTCTCTCTTATCAAATCTCTTTCAAACTCTGCAAAGCTCCCTGCAATATTAAAAAATAATCTACCCTGTGCTGTTGTGGTGTCAATGGCATCACAAATGCTTTGAATAGCGACATCCATTTTTCCAAGCTGCGCAACGACCTCTAATAAATGTTTTAATGACCTGCCCAAACGGTCGAGTTTGTAAACGACCAACACATCACCCACTCTAACCTGCGATAAGAGCTTTTCGAGTTCAACCCTATCGGTTTTAGCACCCGAAGCGATTTCCGTAAAAATCAATTCACACCCCACTTTTTTGAGTGCATCTATTTGTAATTCAAGATTTTGGTCTTTGGTCGAAATACGTGCGTAACCGATTTTCATTTTGTATATAGTTGTTTAACTAAAGGACTTGACATTTGTACTTTGATTGCTGTACTATTTATATATACTTATATTTCAGCAAAAGTAGTAATTAAAGTCTATTTCAAAGTAGTTTTTGTCAAGTCCGATTTGTGGAGTTATTGTACAACCAAACGTGCGTTTGTTTGGACTGCGTGGACTTGTTACACAGTTAGAAATTCAAAGCTGGGTATATCTAATTTCAGCTAAGTTTAATAACCATTACATAATCGCATGATTCACTAATTAACAATGCATCAGTAAAAAAAAGCACCTATTTTTGTTAAAAATTAAGAACCTAAATACACTATCTATAAGATAATGCGTGGTGTCTGTTTTTTCATAATGCAACCCACGAATACTTAAAATTTAAGCCCCAATGACTTGGGGTTAAAAAAACAAATATGAAAACGATCACTCCTCCCATTCGTCCATCTGACCGAGGCGAAGCCGTTGCAAACTTGCAACAAGCACTTTCAGCATTAAATTTCTCTATTTCAAACGACGAGCGCAGTGCTGCTTTTTTTGGCGACACAACGACTGCCGCTATACGCCGTTTTCAAGAGTCTTTGCGTCTGCCCATCACAGGTTTTGTTGATGAAGCAACTGCCAAAAACTTGAATGATAATTTAAGGAATCGGCAACTTTTGGACAAAACTTTTCGCGTCAGAGGTCATGTCTATGATGCTTTTGGGCAACCCATGATGCAAGCGACTGTCGTGGCATTTGACGTGGATTTGCGCGGTGTGCCTCTGATAAATACCGTCACGAATGTCCGTGAAACCATGCAAACAAATGGTTTTCAATGGATTGGCTCAACAGCTACAAATACTGAGGGGTATTATCAAATTGATTTTGATACCGAAAATTTTATCAACGGCGATAAATCACACGCAGATATTATTTGCTTTTTGGCACAAAACGATAAAATTTTGGAACGGTCTCGGATGACCACAAAACGTGATTATAACGAAAATGAAATCCAAAACCTCGATATTCGATTAGCAGCAGAAGCAACAATTAAAGGCATTTCTGAATATACAGCTTTGATAAACGCCGTCACACCTATTCTTAGAAATAGCGATATGCGGCTCAATGAGATTGTCGCCAGTCCACAACAAATTGATTTCTTGGCTCAAGAAACCGATACCGCTGCGGCAAAATTGCTCATAGCGGCACAAGGCGAAGCCTTGTTGTTTGGGCGCACTGAATTGAGTGGTAATGATTTTTTATATGCGTTAGGACGTGAAAATGTAGGTTTAACGTATGGTGAAATCACCGATTATACTGAGGGGGTGCTTTTTGACAAACTCAAATCCGCTATTTCAAAAAATATCATCGAGCCTAAAACCGATGAAGCGATAAAAGATTTCGTTAAGCGGCTTTTGCGTTTAGCAGCATCCTTAGTGTTGACAAATACACGGACGACACCTATTATTGTTCAAAATCTGAATCGTTCTTTAGATTTAACATTAAAAACACCCGCTTTAAAAAATGCTTTTATCGCTGTACAACGCCAAATTGAAACCAATACCGACCCGCAAAAATTTTGGAAAGAGACCTTGCCACAAGCGGGTTTCACTAATGAACACATCCAATCTTTAAAACTCACCAATCAATTGCACTTGATTTCGGGTGGTTATACCGACTTGGTAGAGGTCTTGCAGACGCGGGAAGGCATCACTTCGCCCACAAATTTGATGGATTTGACAGATGCCGATTGGTTAGAGGTGTTAAATAAATCAGGTTTACCCGACAATACTGAGGGGGGTACGGTGGCGGAAAGAGTTAAAAAATTCGTCTCTAATGTCCGCAATGTCTTGCATGCCACTTATCCGACGGAGAAAATAGCGTCCATGGTACAAAAAGGAGAATTGGAAACGCGTAATGCGGCGAATAGCTTAGTCGCTTTTTTCAACACCGCAACAGACTTCGATTTTGCGACAAAACGCATTGAGGATTTTGAAAATGTCATACAGCAAGTTGCGCCCGAACAAGCGGCAGAAGTGCGGACTTCTTTGCAAACCATGCAGCGCATTTTTCAAATCAGCCCAACACCCGAAGCCATGTCGGGCATGATATCAAACGGCATTACTTCTGCTTTTCAAGTGGCGGGTGTGCCTGAAGCGGCTTTTGTGCGTACTTATGCAGCAGCATTAGGCGGTGAAGGCGTGGCAAAGTCTGTGCATAGTCGTGCGACATATAACGTTTTAAAAGCGAATGATTCCCTTATGTCGCTCTATGAATTGACACATTCTATAACCCCTGCGGCGATTGGTGGTAGTGATATGCCTTCAACTTTGCCACTTGGGGTTAATGACGGTAATAGAGGTTTGTCCCCAAGTTCGGTGATGGATACGGTCAAAAAGCATATTCCAAACTACGAAAACATATTCGGTCAAGCCAATATTTGTGAATGTCGTGATTGTCGTTCCATCAACAGTCCGGCGGCGTATTTGGTGGATGTGATGCGTTTTTTATCAAAATTGCCTACAAATACGGCGGCTAAAACACCGCTTCAGGTGCTTTCAGACCGCCGCCCCGATTTGGCGTATTTGCCTCTGACTTGTGAAAATACGAATACCGTTATTCCTTATATTGACCTCGTCAATGAGGTTTTAGAATACTATGTTGCCAATAATACGCTTGATAAAAATGCGGCACACGACACAGGCAATGCCACGATGCAGGAGTTGCGGGCGACCCCTCAGTATCACCTTGTTGATGCCTATAAAAAATTGGCGACAGCAGTCTATCCATTCAATTTGCCTTATCATCAGCCTTTGGATACGATGCGGTCTTTTATGCCAAATGACCTAAAAAGGGCGGATTTGATGGCAAAAATGAATCAAAGTGGTGCAGCTCTTGTTGCAGAAAACCTGAATTTATCGCAAAAAGAATACGCCATTTTAACGGGTGAAAACTTTGATGCCACACCCGAAGGAACAGATTTATGGTCATTTTACGGCTTTGCCGACAACAATGCTTTGAAAACGGCTATTCCTGCTGTCAAAACCGTTTTGCAACGAACAGGCATATTATATGTGGACTTGGTGGCTTTGATAAAAACACGTTTTTTGAATCCCGAACAAGCGGCTTTTGATTTTATTCAAGACCTTTTTAAAGATTTCCCTATTGATGCCACCCAACCTTTTAACAGTCAATTGCTCTATGAAGGTTTGCGAAATATCAATGACGATACGCTTGACCCCGATACCGATTTTAATTTTAAAGCGGCAATGGACAGACAGGGTCTCACAAAAGACGAATTTACGGCTTGGGTAAAAACGCATTTTGAGGGTTTAAAAACGCTGGTGACTTTGTATGAACCGAATTCAGGTTGCGATATTAATACGACTTCGCTGCGCACTTTGGAGCAAATATATGATGCCGCACCGACGACTTTGAGCGATGTTTTTTTAACAAAAATGCACCGCTTTATTCGCCTTTGGCGCAAAACAACTTGGACAATTGAAGAATTGGATACCCTTTTGACTGCTTTGCAAGCGGCAGATTTGACCCCCTCAGTATTACAACAACTTAGCACCGTCAAAACACTGTTTGAAAAAACACAGTTGCCGCTTGACCGTTTGGCAACCGCTTGGGGCAATATTGAAACAAACGGACAAAAATCTTTATACAATCGCCTGTTTTTAACCCGTACTATCAGTCAAATTGATAAAGTGTTTCAAGCCGACAAATTAGGTAATTTTTTAACCGATGCCACGCAAACGATTGGGGCGCATTTAGACGCTGTTTTAGCGGCTTTTAAAATCAAAAAAGACGATTTTGACCGCATTGCAACCGATAGCGGCGTGGGTGAAGCATCTGTTTTAAGCTTACCAAATTTGTCTATTCTCTATCGTTATGTCGCTTTTTCAAAGGCTTTGAAGCTACAAATGGCAGATTTTATTTTGATAAAACAATTGTTTGCTATCAACCCTTTCAGCATTTTTGATATTGCAACACAAAGCTATACAACAATCAATCCTGACGCGACTTTGAATTTTGTTGAACTTCTGGATAAAGTAAAAGCATCAGGTTTCAAAGCCAAAGAGTTGAATTATATTTTGACAGGCAATGAAAGCGGTGTAGCCGATGATAAAATAGCGCAAACGCTGATAACGATTCGGTCTAATTTCCAAAAAATAGAAACAGAACACGCTCCTTTTTCAAACAGTTTGACGATTGATGAAGCGTTTTTAAAAGCTAAAATGACTTTGATAACGCCTACGGACAATGTGGATTTATTTTTTGGTATTATCAGTAATACAAGTGTGTTTAGTGCCAAAACACAAGCAAATTTGCCCATAACAATACCCAATGATTCAAAAACAAAGGTGCAATACGTCAAGGCAAAAGGTGTTTTGAGTGTGACGGGCGTTTTAACAACGACTGAAAAAGCGACTTTAACGGGTTTGGCGGGTGCAACGGCTAATTTTATCAAAGCCGTGAACGCCGTTTTTCAATTGCCCGAAGACCAATTTGTTACTGCCTTTAAATCCTATTTTGATAATCCCGCACAAGCCGCTGCTTTTGTGGAACGCACGGCACAGCCTGCCGATGCAGCGGCATTAGCAGAGTGGAAAACCAATAAATTCAAGGCGTTTTACCAACGTTTTTTGCCTATTTTGAAAAAAACGCTGCGTGAAAACAGCATTATTCAAAATATGGCGGCTTTGGTGAATTTAAATCAGGCACAAACGGCAGATATACTGAGGGGGGCTAATTTGACGAATCTCTTAACCCTTTTGATGGATGAAGGCTTGTCTGCGACCTATTTC
>JAYSQG010000358.1:0-8953 GCA_043721685.1 Saprospiraceae bacterium
TTAGCAGAGTTTCAAGTGGTCAATAAAGAAATACTCGAATCCTCTTTTTCCTTTGGCGATTTATTGTCGGGGATGTTAGATGATTTTGGGGTTAATTAATTGTACTTTTTGTCATTCTGAATGAAGTGAAAGAATCTAAATACTATTTTAAACAGATTCTTTCACTCTATTCAGAATGACAAAAACCAAATTTTATTCTTAAAAAATATCTTTAATTTTTATATTTTCAAAATAAAATATTTTTTCGTAAATTTTATTGAGAATATTATTTGGAATTTAAGAGGAACCTTATTTGGTTAACAATAACAACCATTCTTTTTCAACAAGTAATTTTGTTTCAGTTATTTCTGTTCTAATATCTTCTTTAATTGTACTAATTGCTAAATTAGATTTATAAATTTTTTCTAAAAATCTAAAGAAATTAGCATAAGCCTCTTTGTGATAACCAATATCTTTTTGACGATGTATATAGACCTTAGAACTTTCAATATGTGATTCTAATGCCGTCATTTCGTTAAAATCATAGTAAATTCTTGCCAATAAACGGCGTGCATCTAAATTGAAAAGCGTTTCTTTTAAATTCACTTCCTGCAATAATGTCATAGCGGTTGAATAATCCTTTTTTCTAAAATGGAAAATCGCTAAATTGTATTTGTAAATATTCTCTCTTTCTTTTTCAGGTAAAAAGGGTTTGAAATCGTTGAGAAATTTTTCAGCCCAATCGTATTCTTCTATTTTTAAAGCTAATTGTAATGTGTTTTTATAGTCATAAGGTGATAAAATACCATTATCGAGAAGTATATGATTGTCGAATCCCCAGCGATATAATAAAATTGCTTCTCTTGTGAAATTGAGTTCACCTGAATTTTGGCGACGAATAGCATAGTTAATAGCCACCGTCAATAAATCTCTTAACTCATTTTCTGTAAATAATTTTTGATTTTCCGTCAATTCATTTTTTAATTTATTAAAATATATTCCTTCAATATCTTCACCACTTTGAGTTTTGTAAGCATAAAAATGAGCGGCTACTGCGGGTATATCCAAATAATTTTCAGCAATACTTAGAACTGAAGTAAGTAAAGGCTGTATGTAGCTCTTTTTAGCAATACTTTGGTGAGCAGAAAGCACATAAGCTAATTGTAAGACTTCTGCAATAGCATAGAAATGAAAATCATTTGTCATTTCTTGTAACTCAAAATCACCACTGCGTTTCAAACGATGTCGTGCTGCAAATTCTTCAAAACGCAAACGGTAAATTAGATAATGATATTGAGCATTACGTAAGACATTGTGTTCAATGTGTTTTTTAGCTTCTATAACTGTTTTTTCATAAATTTTGTCAATACCTCTATTTCTTAATGCTTTGCTTAAAAAATATTGATATTGCGGCGTATCATTTTCTAACTCATTGATAACCATATATTTTTGAATAATTTGTGTTAAATAAGACATAGGATAATAAAACATATCCACGTCAAATGTTTGCTTTTTATAGACATAAGCAAAAGCTTTTTCCTTAGCCATCTTTGGCGCACCGCCTGAGTCAATGTACTTATCAATATAATCAAAAAGGGCAATCACATCTTTGCGACTATTGAAATAAGGAGACCTAACAAATTTGCGTAATTGCCTTCTATCATTGCGGTCTAAGCTTTTAAAAAGTTGAATCAAAGTTGAATTGTACATTTATTATGTTAAAATTTTGTTAAATATTTTAATCGTTTTGTGATTTTTTTTTTGCAATACATTTACGTTTGATATTAACAATTTTTATTCACCAAAATTCCCTTAATTATGATAGTATTAATTGCAACAGTTGTAATTGTGTCAATTGTCATAGAAGACCAAGTACTCTTTTAATTTTTTGTAAAGATTGACACAACTCAGAACTCAATGGGCGAATGGCTAATAGCTGTTCGCCCTATTTTTTTTTATTTTTATACCCCTCAGTGTTTTTTGTGTTTTTGTAAAAAAAATAACGAGAAAAAGTAGCATAAATTATTGATATTCAGTTATTTAATTTTATTATTAATTGAGAAATGCTTTATTTTGTAATTGTTCTTTCCAAAATTAATGTTCACTTTTGTACTATCAAAACAAGAAATGATAAAAAGCGCATGAAACATATCGTCCTATACATATTGACTTCGGTTTTGTTGACCATTAACAGCACAAGTCTTGCAGCACAAGGTTGGTTGCAAAGATATGGTAATGGAACGGACAATACATCGGCGCAAGCGATGGAAAGGACGGCTGATGGTGGATACTTTTTTTGTGGTAGCTCGGACTTTAGTTCACGCCTTTATTTGGTCAAAACGGACGCTGAAGGGCATATTTTAGCAAATCAAAAAGTTGATTTTGGACAAACGATTGAAGGCAATGTAAAAATGACTGCGGTAGCAGATGGCACATTTTGGGTGTCTTTTGCGACGACTTCTACGGCTAATAATATAGACAATATACGTTTAGTACACGTTACACCGACTTGTAAAGTTCTTTCGAGACATTCTTTTGGTGATGTCAACGATGAGCGTGTTGGTGGTATCACACGTCTTCAAGACGGCAATTTAGTTTTATCAATAACCAAAAAAACTTTAGTTGGCGATAGTGCCGCCATCCTAAAAACCGACAACAAAGGTGGTTTACTCTTTTACAAAACCATCCCATTAACCAATCGTAACGCCACGCAAATTGTGGAGTCCCAAAACCGATCATCAATTTTTGTCGCTTCGAGAGGGGATTTTAGCAGAGATACTGCTCGAATCCTCCAACTCGACGTAAATGGTAACAACGTGCGTTCAATTCTTGTTAAGCCTTTTGGGGGAAATGACACATTGCGTTTCAGACGTGTTGATGAAATATCCGCCCTTCCCAATGGGAAATTAGCGATTTTGGGTAATTATTTCGCCCAAATTGATACAAATGGTACAGTAGAGTGGTCGTATCCGCGTCAATTTACCTCGTTGCCAAATACTTTTACAACGACAAAAGATGGTGGTTTTGCGGTTGCTGCGAGTTTTGATTCTTTAAATGTTCAAAGGACTTTATTTATCAAAATAAATAGCAACGGTGTTCAGACTTTTAGTCGTGTATTCGATATTTCTTTTACAGCCAATTTGATATTCCGTTTACCCAATAGATTGGTGCAAAATGAAGATGGTAGTTTCCTATTGGCTGAGGATGAAGAATTTGGTTCGGGCAGACAAGCCCTTTTGATGAAAATCAATGCCAACGGTTCTGTTGTTACAAATGAAATTAAAGGACGTGTTTTTATTGACCGTAACTTTAACAATCAATTGGATGGCAATGAGTTAGGTTATCAAAATGTTATTGTAGAAGCCGTTAGTCGTGAATTACCAAGTAGAGTTTTTCGTTCAACACCGCTTGATTCAACAGGTGCTTATGTCATCACAGTTGATTCAGGTAGTTTCGATTTACGGTTACAAGGTTATTCAAATACATGGAGTGTACCGAATGAAGTTGTTAGTTTTTCAAATGATGACCAATATGGTAGAACGCCCAGAACATTGGCATTGCAACCGATGCGGACTTGTCCACAACTTGAAGTGAGTATTACGACAGGTTACTTGCGTCGTTGTGCGTCTTCAACGTATCGGGTACGATATGCGAATAATGGTGCGGGATTGGCTCAAAATGCTTATGTAACGGTTCAATTGGATTCTCTACTCAATTTTCAAAATGCCACTTTACCTGTTTTTTCAAGGACAGGACGGTCATATCGGTTCAATTTAGGTGACATTCAAACAGGAAGAACGGGCGGTTTTGACTTACAAATTGCCCCAGCTTGCGGTGATTCATTACGTGATGGGCAGACTTTATGTGTTGAAGCACATATTTTTCCTGATTCAGCTTGTGTGCCAACTGTAAATTGGTCAGGTGTAAATTTGACTTTGACTGGTGCTTGTGAGACGGATTCAGTTGTTTTCCGAGTAAGTAATGTCGGAACAGCAACAAATAATACAGGTAAAGTAGGAGTTGTTATTGTAGATGAAGTTTTATTTTCCGTTCGCCCTGCTGTTGACATCTTACCACCGAATACGACTAAGACTTTTAAATATCCAAAAAACGGCAGCACATATCGTATGAATTTGCCACAAGAGGCGAATAATCCAAGTCTTTCTCAACTCACAACGGCTGTTGAAGGTTGCCGCACAAATGGACAAACGAATTACAGCGTTAATAAAGTAAATCAATTTGCTGAAGGTGATGCGGATAAATATGTGGACAAAGAGTGCCAAATACTGCGGGGTGATTTTGTAGCGAGAGAAGTTGAGGCGTTTCCACAAGGTTATGGTAATCAACACTTTATAAACGCCAATGATGGGATTGAGTATGAAATTCGTTTCCGCAATTTGTCTTCTGATACAGCTTTTGCGATTCAAGTGCGTGATACATTGTCTGATTTTATAGACCCGAATAGTATTGAGTTAGGTGCAAGCAGTCACCCATATAGTTTTTCGATGTTTGGAAAAAATTTAATAAAATTTACATTTTCTGATATCAATTTGCAACCTAATAGCGTGGACAGTGTAAAATCATTTGGCTTTGTAAAATTTCAAGTCAACCTCTATCCAAAATTGCCCAAAGGGACAAGGATTTTGAATAGAGGTGCGGTCAGTTACAATTATGGCGGTTTCACAACAACAAATCAGACATTTCACACGATTGGTCAAGATTTTATTATTACAGCTACGGTTGATAATGTAGGTTTACAAGAAATAAAAGTTAAGATTTATCCAAATCCTTTTTCAGAATCAGCAACATTTGAGTTATTAGGAGACCCCCTCAGTAAAACAAGCCAATTTTCACTCTATGATATGATGGGCAGACAAGTGCGGAGTGAAAAATTTGAAGGCAACCAACTCATTTTTGAAAGAAACAACTTGCAAACAGGCATGTATGTTTTCAAAATTGAAAATGAAGGTCGCCGCATCGCCACAGGAAAATTGGTGGTGCGCAATTAAATTATGGAATTATATTTATTAAGAATATAAAGGTTTATTAGCGTAAAAGGGACAGTCGTCAGACTGTCCCTTTTTTTGCTTAAAAATTTAGATCACTGATTTTTAATTAATCGGCATCGTATTCACATCCGTATTCTTCGGATACATGCCTCTATCCATTGCCGTTGGTATCGTGGATTGTGGAATGGCATCATGAGGCACATCTTGCATCATTTCGTCATCTTTAGGAATCGCATCACGAATAACTGATGAAGGAGGCGGTGCTGCAGCAACTGATGCCGCCGGTGGTGTAGAAATAGGTGCAGGTGCAGGACGCGGTGCAATCTCATCATTATTGATATTCAATAAGTTAAGAAAAAAACGCTCTGAAAAACCAGCAATAAAAGCCAAGAAAACAAGAGAACCTGCATTTTGCATTTTTACACCTGGAATAATATCCCAACTTAAAAATACAAACACGATGATGGCTGCCAAAGCGCCAATATTCAGTTTCAATTGATTGTTTTTCATATTTTCTTGATAGTCCGTCAAAGCGGTACGTGTTCTTTGAACAGCCATTAGACTGCTTAAAAACGCACCTCCTGCGCCAAAAACTGCAGCACAAATAATGGCAAACCAAGGACGCAATTCAGGCAGGAATTTATTCAACAAGGTGTCGTTCCAAACGGTTGAATCTGTTTTGACGACCAATGGTAAGAAAACCAATGAAGCAATCAAGACATACCATGACCATTTACTGGCTGTATTCAACCGTTCTATTTGCAAACCTGTTGAAATAATAGCCATTTGTTTGGCTTCATTGATGGCTTCCTTTGTCTTGTCAAGTGCAGCCCTCATTCCTCCAAGTGTTTGTCCTTCACGACAAGCTTCGCGTTCCAAAAATTCACCCCAAGGATTGTTTTGACCTTTCAAATCATCTGCCAATCCAAACGCTTGTGCCTTGGCATAGTGCGGTGGATAAATCCACACCATATATTGGTCTGTCATATCGAGCATCGTGATGACATCGTTGACATCACAATCGTCGTCTTCAAGCGCTTCACGAGAAGTTTGTAGAAAACTGATGATGCGTCTTGCCGTCACCAAATCCATATAGGGCGTGTTGTAGAAATTGCTATATGCCGTTCTGAAATCGCCTTCCAAACGCAAGTATCGCGCCCTTAGGCTGTTGAGGTAATACCCTTGGTAGCCCAAGTTTTTCGATTTTTCAGATGCCGTTTGTTTGAGCCATTTAGGTTGTTTCCAAGCTTTTTCATCGTGCCATTTATCCATTTCTGAATTTGCGGATGCTAAAGCGCTTGATAATACTGCCGGACTTGCTTGCATAAGTGGGTCGTCGGGGTCAATACCGATAGCCCTTACATTTTTATCTTCACCTTCTGGTTGACCAGGTTTTTTGCCAATTCCCATATTATTAGTGGATTTTTTAGATTAAAAATTGTTTTTCGATTTAGTTTCAAATATAGAAAATATTTTTTAAGACTTTAAGATTTTGTAAACAAAGATTTTGTACACTCTTGCCCCCCTCAGTATATAGTCGTTTTTTTCATGCATATTTCTTATTTATCTTAGACTTTTTAATAGGTTTTGAAAATCTGGTTGAATCAAGGTAAATCTATTTTCATCAATGATTTGACTCCCATACCAAACCCTTTCAAAGACGGTCGTTGTGGAGCGGAAAGATTCTGAAAAACGATGTTCGCGCATTTCACGGACGTAAATGCGGTTGGTTTTATCTTTTTTCCAAGCAATATCACCTTTTGTATGCAGTTCTTTCAAAATAGCGAGGTAGTACAGACGTATTGCCAACGTATAGTTTTTGTCAGCAATGGCTTGATTTATGAGTGGGTCGAGTTCAGCTTTTTCTAAATTTTCCTCAATGTGTTCAAGGTCAATTTGTACTGAGGGGTCAGTAATGCGTCGTTTTTTAGGTCCAAAAATGTTGCCTTCGCCGACAAAACGAATAATTAAATAAGCTAAAAGGGCAATAGCACCAATGATGAAAAACCATTTTAAAAACTCAAATAGTACGCCCCACATCGGATTGAAGGCTGTATTTGTTTGCTTTTTCTGTTTTTCAACTTTGTCATTGCTATAATTAATGCCTGATTTGGCTTGTTCCCAACGGTTTTTGTCAATACTTTTTGACTCCAACGGTTGTGAGAGGTACTCATGTTGTGCTGTGGCATAAGGGCTTTCTCTGCGTTCTTGCGGTAATGTTAAGACATTTTCAAGCATATCCGAATCGTCAAAGACAAGTGAATCGGGTGGTGACGACGGCTGAATGTCCTTTTTTTCAAAAAGACCTTGGGCATATCCCCCCTCAGTATAAAGAAGGTTTGAAGCCATAAAAAGTATAAAAAAGAGTTGCTTTATCACTGTTTTAAACGGATTTTATTGATGTGTCATTCACGTGCCATGCCCCGTATTTTTCGAGCTTTACCAATTTGTTTGATACGTTCGAGTAAACTGTTCGCTTCGTTGATTTCTAAAAGAGAATAAAAAAGAAAACCAATGGACGTAAATATAAGTGAAAAGATAGTAAACAATGAAAATGTGCTCACAAAAGTCATCAGAACTACAACAATTTCATCAAGGCGAGCCTCTGCCAAAAAAGACATATTCCAACCAAATATCCATAAATAAAAATACAAAAGAGAGGAATTAGTCAATGAAAATATGAGCCAACCGACGAGTAACAATGTCAAATATGCCCCAATGACTAAGCCCAAATGAGCATTGATGAGCCACCATGTGTGTTGTAAAGCACGAACGAATTTAAAACTAAAACCAAATCGGAACATCATAAATGCCCATAAACCGAAAAAAGGTAGAAATAAAAGGGTTGACAGTGCAAAAAGCCCTTCATTTTGTGAAGTAAGCAATGACCAAATTTCAAAAATAGCTAATATTTCTATGAAGGAATATATTTCTTCCTTTCTCGTATAAGTGTGCACGTTTTCACCCCGCAGTATTTTCTTGAATATTATAAAAGCTAATGCTGCGAGTATGATGCCGTTTAGAAAAGGCAGTAACCTAATATTTTCATTGATGAAAAATTGAACAATGACACTTGTTTGATTGAAAATATCTGTTTTCAATTTAAACGTTTCACTCATTTTTTCTGTAGATAAAAAATAGGTAGCGATGCAAAAAACAGTTGCAGCAAGGGTTGATGTTTTTAAATAAGTTGACATATGGCGGCTGAAAAAATGAAAAGTATCACCAAAAATCTCGCCTCCTGATTTTATTTTTTGGAAATCTATTTGATAAAAATTGTCGGGTGGCAATTTGGCTTCTGCTATTGGCTTTTTAAAACCTTTTTTAGCTTTGTAAAATGGTAACCAACCAAAATATCCAACAACAATTATCAAGCAAACAGCAATAAAAAGTCCTCGAAACAAATCACCTGCCTCCGTATGCCGTGTCAAATTGCCTTCAATAAGTGCAGCTATAATGAGCAGACTGACAACACCGACCATTATTTTGACGCCCCGTCGAGCGGTCATTTGAAATGCCTGTAAACGGGTATAGGTATTTGGAAATAGCAGACCTCGACCCATTGTGATACCAGCGGCTGTGCCTATGATGATGGCAGAAATCTCAAAAGTACCGTGCATCCAAATTGTCAAATTGGCTTCACCTAATAGGTTGTAACGGCTGAAAAACTGTAAAAATGCACCGACCATGATGCCATTGTACATCATCATAGCCACCGAACCAATGCCCGCAAAGATGCCTAAAAGGAAATATATCATGGTGACACGTATATTATTAGCCATGATGCCAAAAGTCATATCGAAACGCCCACTCGATTTATAGACAGCTAAAGGGTCGCCTTTTTTGATGTTTTCAACGGTCATATTGATGTACTCTTCGCCTAAAATAATTTTTAAGAAAGACTCGTCCATCATACTTGACACATATCCAATAATGAATGCAAGGATAAAAAACGCTGTTGCCCA
>JAYSQG010000359.1:0-10736 GCA_043721685.1 Saprospiraceae bacterium
AATCTGCGCAAATCTGTCGAATCAGTGTTCGGAAATTCAACTACCACGGTATGTCGAATACCCAAACGGGCTCAACAACAACGGTATATGATAATGTGAATTGTCAGATAAATTAAATTGAATCTCAACAACAGGATAAAAACATGGACGGTTTTGCGTTAAGAAGTACCCCTCAGTATAAAACGTCATTTTGTAAATGCCAGTTGGTAAAACAGTGTCTTTGGGCAACAAATCGGCAACACGACCATCGGCATTTGTTGTGCCTTCTGCAAGGGAATGCCAGTAGCCATCGGCTGTTAGTTGAGTTAATTTTACAGGCACATCGGCGGCAGGTTTGCCCAAAGTGGTATCTAAAATATGTGTGGTAATTTGACTCATAACAACAGTTTTTTTAGCCTGATTTTAGTGATTTTATTTTGCTCAACCATAGCGTTGATGATTTCTTCAACGGCTTCGTTTTCATAACGTTCTTTCAAAATAGACAGCATGTCTTCTGCTGTTTTGCCTGTGGCAAAAACGATGAAAATAAAGCCAAATTTATGGGAATACAAGTCATTATAGGTTTTTAATTCTTCTAAAATGTCGTCAGAAGCGGCTTGTACTTTGCCTTGTTCGCCTGATGCCCAAGTAGCTGTTGAAGCAAATTTTTTCTTTAAACTTTCGACATCGCCGATGCGTGGATGATGCGTAAATGCCTCCAACCAATCCGTTTTTTTACAAGAAAACCAACAACTTTCAGCTTTCTCAAATACGTCTTTTTGATTTAAAAAAGGACGAGCTTCAAACATCTTTTTGACCCAATTTTTTGACCCACAACATTTTGAAATATGCGATTCAAAGACATCAAAAGGTAAATTATTGAGTTCTTCAACGGTCAAAACATCGGTTTCAATATGACCGAAAAGTCTTAAACGACTGATGCCACCGTCTGGAAATATGGTCAATCGGACGTGCGTAAACGGCTCATTTGTCAATAATTCATCTTCACAAAAACGCTCATTATCGGCTTCAAGTTTAGTTTCATTTAAAATTGGAGTCCACAAAACAGCCCCCTCAGTATCCAAAAGAAATTCATCGTCTTTTGCTAAAACACAACCTTCTAACATAAATCTATCGGGATAGTTACCTTTAAAATGGGCAGTATCTATCAACACTTTTTGAATACGCCCTTTTCGAGCCAAACGCAAAATGAGCCAATCACGGTTTTTAGGTGTCCGATTGCGCTTCGTTTCCCAACCGTCACCCATGTTTGCACCCCGATTGGGCATATTGATATTGTCTTTGTGACTGAAAAATTGGTCATTGCAGACAAGTGCCTTGCCACCGTTTACGGCTGCTGCGAGGTCTATGAGTTCATTAGAAGGCACATTGAGCCAATTTTTTTCCACTTCTCCATAAACTTTTAGGCGTGCGACACCGCCATCGGGGAAAATATTGAGGCGTAAATGCGTCCATGCGCCCTTGTTTTCAATGGCATAAAAATTTTGACTACCTGCATTTAAAGGCGATTTTGGTAGGATTTCAGTCCAAACAGCCTTTTGAGGGTCAAATATTTTGGCAATATCAGAAGTCGCTCGACAAGCTTCTATGCTTGCAAAAGGTGGATGATTGCCTAAAAAATGGTTGGTATCAATGTCAACGCCTTGAATTATGCCACTTGCACCGAGTTGAACGATGCACCAATCATGTCCAGTGGTGCGCTTGCGGCGGCTTTCCCAACCGTCCATCCATTTGCCTCGGTCTGTGTATTTGTCGGCTATGAAAATGCCACGACCTGGCTTGATGAGGTTCTCTTTTTCGGCAAAAAAATCGTCGCTACATGACAGTACGCTGCCGCCAAAACGTTCGGCAGCGAGGTCAGTAAGTTCCGTAAATGAAGGCGAATCGGTGGTTTTATGTGTCATTTTTTATTCTTTTTCACGGCTTAATGTTCCAGTTATATATCCAAAAGCATCGCCCGAAGCGACAAATACTTCATTATTGTTTTCCATGTCAAACGGCTTCAGATTGATGGGCAAATAATGTAAATTTGGCATTTTGAAACTGATTTCATCAACGATGGCAACGTTTTTCAAAACGGCTTCGCCCATGACATAAAGCGATTGTTGAACTGAATCGCTGTGATGTGCGGCAAAGGTTGTACACATTTCTTGTCGAATTTTGTTTCTAACTTCTTGAAAATCAATGTCCTCTGAACGTTTGTATTGCCAAACAGCTTCCATTTCAGTTGCCAAAATGCGGTCAGCTGCGGGTGGTAATGTTGTAAATTTATCTACAATATAGCCTTCAAAACTGGATTTTGTTGTTTTCAAAATTCTCATGCCCCGAATGCCCGAATGAACGGAAACGCCTTCTGAACGACTGCGGCGTATCTTTGTTATTTGTTGCTCGTTGCTGCCCGCAATATATGTGTAAGGTTCGATGACAGTTCCGTTTGTCATGCGTTCCCAACGGATTTGTGCGAGGTCAACTGTTACGGTGGACACTTGCGGATTGTTGGTCAAAAAGTAGTCGGTTAAATACAAGCCGAAGTCCTCAATTGTGGTCAAAGGGTGGTCTTTGGCGAGGGCGAAAATGGTGTTTTTCATGGTGTCGGTTGGCAATACTTTTGCGTTTGACCCCTCAGTATAAACGGTTTCAAAGTCGCCTTCGAGTAGGATATTGACGTGGATTTCCTTGAAATCATGCCCATCAACGTGGCGTGTGATTTTAGCTAAACGGACGGCTGACTTGCCGTAACTGTTTTGTATGAGATTGATTTTCATTGTTTTAGAATTTTATTTGGATACGAATTTCACAAATTACACGAATTTAAATGATTTAATGCGTGTAATTTGTGAAATTCGTGTTGTTTTAAAATAAAAATATATAAGATGGTATTTGATAAAGCGATTCATTCCCGCCGCGTGGTGTTGCCAAACGGCATCAAAGAAGCAACGATTTTTATAAAAAAGGACAAAATCGTTAAAATTTCTGTTGCGGAACAAAATTCCGACGCTATCGGGAAGGGGGCTGTTTTTAACGATAAAAATATTGAAAATGTTGGCGATGCGGTTGTCATGGCGGGTTTGATAGACCCGCATGTGCATATCAATGAACCCGGACGGACAGAGTGGGAGGGCTTTGAAACAGCGACCCGATCGGCGGCGGCGGGCGGTGTCACTTCGATGATTGAAATGCCTTTAAATGCCTCGCCTGTGACGACGACAAAGGCAGCTTTTAACCTTAAAATACAAGCAACGGAAGGTAAATTACACGTGAATTGTGGTTTTTATGGTGGTTTAGTGCCTCATAATTTTGATGATTTGTCCGATTTGATGCGGTCAGGTGTGTTCGGTATTAAGTGCTTTTTGACTCATTCTGGCATTGATGAATTTCCGAATGTGACGGAAAAGGATTTGCGGAAAGCGATGCCTTTAATAGCCGATTTTGGCTTGCCGATTTTGGCACATTGTGAAATAGATAGCCCACATACGAAACAGGTTTTTTTTCAAAAACATCCCACAAATTACCTTGCTTACTTGCATTCACGCCCTAAAACGTGGGAAAATCGGGCGATTGAGCTGATGTTGCGCTTGTGCCAAGAGACACAATGCCGTACACATATTGTTCATTTATCTTCTGCCGATTTGATTCCAAAATTAAAAAATGCTAAAAAACGACTGCCTTTGACGGTTGAGACGACCCCTCAGTATTTGTACTTCGCAGCGGAAGATATTCCCGATGGGCAGACCGTTTATAAGTGTGCGCCGCCGATTCGTGAACGTGCAAATAATGAAAAATTGTGGGCAGCTTTGGCAGACGGCACGCTTGATTTTGTGGGTTCTGACCATTCTCCTGCGCCGCCGAATTTGAAGGAAATTGCTTCAGGCAATTTGGCGAAGGCGTGGGGCGGCATTGCGGGTTTGCAATTTACGTTGCCTGTGGTTTGGACGGCAGGACAAAAGCATGGTTTAAAAATTACAGATATTGCGAAAATATTATCTGAAAATCCTGCACAATTCCTTGGTTTGAGTGAGAAAGGGCAGATAAAAGAGGGTTTTGATGCGGATTTAGTGGTCTGGCATCCCGAAAAAACGTTTGCGGTTGAGGAAAAAGATATTCAACATCGGCATAAAATAACGCCTTATTTGGGTGAAATACTGAGGGGGGCTGTTTTGCAAACTTATGTTGCGGGGCATTTGGTTTTTGATAGTGGGCGGTTTGTTCATTTGCAAAAGGGGTGCGTTTTGAAAAGGACATTTGATTAATAGTGAACTGTGCAAATTATAATTACACGCTTCATGCTAATATTATCTCAATCCCGAAGGGATTCAACACGAATAACCCCGAATGAAATTCGGGGAAATAACCAGTGATGCGCTTGAACTCCGGAGGAGTTGAACCGTATGAAGTGAGAAAGTTCAACTCCTTCGGAGTTAGAGACAAACCCCTCCGCTTTTTCCCCGAATTTCATTCGAGGTTATTCGTGTTAAATCCTTTCAGGATTGGGTTATTTAATTACGATTTCTGAACTTTTGTTGACCCAAATTAAAATATCCAGTCCTCTCTTTCATCCTTCAAAATATAATTTTGTCAATTCATCTACCAAATTCGACACTTCATAGAATATAATTGCATTGTATGAGCAGACCTTCGTTTATTTGTGAAACTAATTCAAGTAATTGATTATCAGCTTATTAATATTGTTTTTTGTTGATTGTGTTTGTCATATTAAAAAGAAAACAGAAAAAACTTTGGAAACTTTTGAACTGAAATTTGTTTCCTGCGTTTCTGAAACATACTTTTGCACCCGATATGACAACAGAGATAAAAAACAATATTTTGCAGCGAGCCGAAGCGATGTTTTTCCGCTACGGTATTAAAAGCGTTACGATGGATGATATTGCCCGTGAGTTGGGTATGTCAAAAAAAACATTGTATCAGTTTTTTGAGAATAAAAATGATTTGCTGACGCAAATTATGGATAAAGAAGGTGAGCGAGACGTCGCAAATATAGGAGCAGTCTTGGCACATTCTGAAAATGCGATAGACGAATTGATGGGTTATGCACGGCATGGCTTAGAAGAATTTGCGAAGGTAATGTCTTGTCCTACAATTGTTTATGATTTACAGAAATATCATCGAGATATTTGGGATAGGTTTGAAACAGATATGAACAAACGTATTTATGAAGGCACGAAGAACAACATCGCAAGAGGGCAAAAAGAGGGTTTATATCGTGAAGGCATTGACTATGACATTATCGCCAAATTGTATGTCAAAAAAATGATGGCTATCATGGACGAAGACACTTTCCCCACAGCACACTATGATAAAATAAAATTATTCACTCAATTCCTTATTTATCATGTTCATGGTATAGCCACACCTAAAGGTATTGCATTGTTTGATATGAAATTAAAGGCTTTAATTGGACATTAACCCACTGTTTAAAACATTCTAAACCAATCTGTTATGTTTCTTTTTTCAAAAAAAATCATCTTGTTCTTAGTGTTGTCCACTTCGATACTTAGGGGTCAGGCACAAGACATAGTGCGTATGTCGCTCGATGATGCTGTTAGTTATGCTATGAAAAACACGAATAGCATCAAAAACAGTCAAATGGGTATCCGTGACGCTGAATTGCTCATCAAAGAGAACTTGGCTACGGGCTTGCCACAAGTGAATGGGGAGTTTGGCTACAACTATTTTTACCTTGTTCCAAAGGTCATTTTCCCCGATTTTTTCACCCCTGCGGTGACGGGTATTTTGGCGAATAATCTGGTTAAAAACAGTTCGACCAATGAGGTTATACAGGCACAGCCAGCGGGTGCGGGTTCAAAAACAAGTTTCCAACAGAAAAACACATTGTCGGCGGGTGTTACGGCTTCGCAGTTGATATACAGTGGCTCGTATAATGTCGCTTTGAAAGGGGCACGTTTGGCTCGACAATTAGCGGATGTGCAATTGACAGCTAAACAAGCAGAGGTGCGCAATCAAGTCATGGACGCTTACTTGCCTGGGCTGATGATTACGGAAAGTGTGAAGACTTTAGACAAAAATATTGACAACTTAGAAAAACTGCTCAAAGAAGTGAAAGCGACTTATAAAGCGGGTTTTGTTGAACAATTGGATGTTGACCGCCTTGAATTGTCTCTCGCTAATTTGAAATCAGAGCGGGATAATATTGACCGTCAACAAGGCTTGGTGCTCAATGCTTTGAAAATGATCATTGGTTATCCGTTGGATAAAGGTTTGGAACTTTCTGATGACATTAATACGTTGATGTTGCCTGCACCTGATGCGGATTTGGTTGGTCAAATTGACTTTTCAAAACGCACGGAATATGCCGTTCTCAATACGGTTGAACAGCTTAACGGCTTGACAGTCGAGTTAAATAAGGCTTCTGCCTATCCAACGGTCGCTGGTTTTGCCAGTTTTACGGAGAATTTGCAGTCTGATAATTTTTTCTCAAAGCCCGTTAGTTCGTTGCCGACAGGCGTTTTAGGGTTCAGTGCAAAGGTCAATATTTGGGACAGTTACCAACGTAAAACAAAAATAGAACGCGCAAAACTAGCGTTGGAGCAGCTAAAAAACCAAAAATCGGACTTTGAACGGTTGGTGACTTTACAAGTATTGAATGCCCGTATTTCTTATACGAATGCACAACGCCGCCTTGAATCTCAAAAGAAAAACGAAGCGTTGGCTGAACGGATTCATACGACAACTCAAACGAAATATAAAAACGGTATCGGTTCGAGCCTTGAAATTACAACGGCAGAACAGCAGTTGTATCTGGCACAGCAAAATGTGCGTCAAGCACAATTTGATTTGTTGACGGCGCAGAAGGGTTTGCAAAAGGCATTAGGGAAATGATGAAATATGAATGATGAAATATTTTAAACATTTATACCTATTTCGTAGGGCGTTTTTAAATGCTATCATATTACATAGGGCGTTACCCTATGCTATTATATACCGCCCTTTCAGGGCTTGAAGAAACGTTAAAATAGATAGCCTTGAAAGGGCGTGATTTGTTAGGATAGGGTAACGCCCTATCTATCAAAATAAATTAGGATAGGGTAACACCCTATTGAAAATTATAAATAATTAATTCATTATCAACGACATATAAAATACAATTTTTATGAAAAAGATATTTTCACTCCTTTTAATTACCGCTTTTTTTGCTGCTTGTGGCGGAAACGGAGACGACAAAAAAGCGCAACTCGCTGCACTTAAAGTCAAACAAGCTGATTTATCGGCTCAAATTTCTGCGCTTGAAAAAGAGTTGGGCGCATCGGATACTACGAAGAAAGAGAAGATAAAATACATCGCTACGTCGCCAGTGAGCCCCACTGTATTCAACAGTTTTATTGAACTTCAAGGGTCTGTTGTGGCAGAAGACGAGGTGTATGTCTATTCAAAAGTGCCTGGTTCGATTACAAAAGTGTATATCAAGGTCGGTGACCGTGTAACAGCTGGTCAAACGGTGGCAGAAATTGACGACAATATGTTGAATAGTCAAATGGATGAAATAAAAAAGCGTTGGGATCTTGCCAATGAACTTTTCACAAAACAAGAAGCCCTTTGGAAGCAAAATATCGGATCAGAAGTTCAATATCTGTCTGCCAAAAACAATAAAGAATCTTTAGAAAAATCAATGGCAACGTTGCAACAAAACCGTGAAATGTACCAAATAAAAACACCCATTTCAGGCGTTGTGGATGAAGTACCTATGAAAATAGGTTCAGGTGCGGCACCCGGTTTGGCTTTAGCTAAAATTGTAAATTTCTCAAAACTTAAAGTACGTGTTGATGCGCCAGAGACTTACGTGGGCAGATTGCGGGTAGGCAACAGCGTTCAAGTACTGTTTACGGATATTAACAAAGAGCTTTCTTCAAAAATCAGCTATATCGGTGCGGGTGTTAATCCTGCTAATCGGACTGTGAAAGTGGAAATTCCGATTCGGTCAAATGAGCCAGGTTTATTGCCGAATATGGCGACTGTGGTGAAAGTGGTCAACTATTCGAATCCAAAAGCGATGGTTATTCCTATCAATTTGATACAAAAAGACCTATCGAATCAAGACTTTGTCATGGTAGAAGAAGGTGGTTTTGCGAAACGTGTTGATGTCAAAATTGGACAACAATATGGTGCAAACTGCGAAGTTCTAACAGGCTTGAAAGCAGGCGATAAATTGGTCGTTGTGGGTTATCAAGACTTGAATAATGGGGATAAAGTAGCAACTAATTAAACACCCCCCTCAGTATTTAGTCCATTTTTTGTAAAACATCCGTTTCAGACGGTCAAAATATACAGTCATGCTTGACAAAATAAAAGAATTTAAGCCTTCGAGTTGGTCAATAGACAACAAAACGTCTATCTATCTTTTGACTCTGTTCCTGATGGTTGCGGGAACGATGGCGTATATCAATATTCCGAAAGAGCAATTCCCAGAGGTTGTGTTTCCTCAAATCATGGTGAACACGATTTATCCGGGTACGTCGCCTGAAAATGTGGAGTCTTTGATTTCGAAAGAAATTGAAAAACAAGTGAAAGCGATTCCGGGTCTTAAAAAAGTGACCTCTAACTCGGTTGAAAACTTCTCGTCTGTGATGTGTGAATTCAGCACAACAGAGGACGTGCAACTCGCCAAACAGCGCGTCAAAGATGCGGTGGACAAAGCGAAATTGCCTTCAGATTTGCAGGAGAAACCAACGGTTATTGAGATTGATATTTCGCAAGTGCCGATTATGAATGTGCACGTTTCAGGTGATTTAAGCCTTGATAGATTGAAATACTATGCTGATATTTTGCGAGACCGCATCGAAGGCATGAAGGAAATCAGCCGTGTGGACATTGTGGGCGCGCTCGATAGAGAAATCCAAATCAACGTGGATATGTACAAAATGTCAACTAATATGTTGACATTGACGGACATAGAACGAGCTGTTTCGAGTGAAAATATGACGATTTCGGGCGGAAATGTGGACATGAACAATGTCAAACGCAATATGTCTATTTCGGGTCAATTCACAAATCCACGCCAAATTCAAGAGATTGTACTGAGGGGTGGTGGCGGTGCGATTGTACGTTTGAAAGACATTGCCGAAGTTAAAGACACGTACGAAGAGCCTAAAAGTTATGCTCGTTTTAATGGCAAAAATGTCATTTCGCTCAATGTAATCAAGCGGGGCGGACAAAACCTCATCGTTGCCAGCGACGAAATCAAACGTATTTGTGATGAATTGAAGCAAACAACTTTCCCAAAAGAACTCCAAATCGGTATCACAGGCGACCAATCAACGACCACACGTGTGACGCTTGATGACCTTATCAATACGATTATCATTGGTTTTATCCTTGTAACATTTATATTATTGTTCTTCATGGGAACGGTCAACGCCTTGTTTGTGGCTTTGTCTGTACCACTTTCGATGGCAATAGCGTTTTTGTTTGAACCTACTTTATTTACAGTGTTTTTGGGTTACAAAACATTTTCATTGAATATGATTGTTTTGTTCTCCTTCCTCCTTGCGCTCGGTATCGTTGTGGATGATGCGATTGTGGTTATCGAAAACACCCACCGTATTTTTGCGAATGGAAAAGTACCGATTAAAAAAGCAGCAAAACTGGCTGCGGGAGAAATCTTTTTACCCGTTTTGTCGGGTACATTGACGACCCTTGCACCGTTTTTTCCATTGGCATTTTGGCAGGGAACGATTGGTAAATTTATGTTTTACTTGCCGATAACGATGATTGTGACACTTTTTGCTTCACTTGTCGTGGCGTATATCATCAATCCTGTTTTTGCAGTTGACTTCATGAAGGCACATCCCGAAGGCAAGCAAAAGAAAGCGACGCGTGGTTTTTTTATTACATGCCTTGTTTTCTTAGTGATGGTTGTCATTGGCTATATGATTAATTTTGGCATCGGCAACTTAACACTGACGTTCTTCTTCTTGTATTTGTTGAATAAATTTGTGTTGAATGATTTGGCAGAAGGTTTCCAAAAAAAGGTTTGGCCTCGTGTTCAAGACGTATATGCCAACCTTGTCACGGGTATTTTGAAAACAAAATGGCGGGCTTTAGGTGTTCTTTTAGCAACGATTGTTCTGCTTATTGTCAGTTTCATTTTGGTTGGCATTGCCAAACCTAATGTGGTATTTTTCCCCGCAGCTGAACCGAATTTTGCTTTTACTTATATCAAATTGCCTGTTGGTACAGACACTAAATACACCGATAAAGTAACCAAAGACGTTGAAAAACGGATTATGGGTGTCATTGGTGAGAAAAACCCGCTTGTGTCCTCTATCATTGCAAACGTGGCAGTTGGGGCAGGCGACCCACAAAACTTTGACCTTTCGACAAACTCAAATCTTGGTAAAGTGACCGTTGCTTTTGTGCCTTATGCTAAACGTGGTGGCAAATCAACGAGTGCTGTTTTGAAACAAATTCGTGAAGCGGTTAAAGGCGTACCCGGTGCAGAAATCGTCGTTGAACAAGAAGCTGGCGGACCGCCGACTTCAAAACCGATTTCGATAGAGATTTCAGGCGAGGATTACAGAGAATTGGCAAAGGCTTCACAAGGTTTGAAACGTTACCTCGATTCGTTGCAAATAGCGGGTGTTGAAGAGTTAAAGTCAGATTTGAACATCACAAAACCCGAAGTAACTATCAATATTGACCGTGATAGAGCGATGCGCGAAGGTATTTCGACCGCTCAAATCGGTATGGATATGCGGACTTCG
>JAYSQG010000360.1:0-22399 GCA_043721685.1 Saprospiraceae bacterium
GCGAAAGCAATCGCGTTAACCGTCGCAGAAGCAGAAGCCGTACAACCCTTATTATCTGTAACGGTTAGGTTGTATGTTCCACTGGTAAGTGATGAACGATTCATAGGGTCGTTAGTACCCGGAATATCAGCCCAATTATAGGTGTAAGGGCTTGTTCCACCCGATATAGTTAATGTTATTGCCCCATTGTTAGCACCCGTCGGAATTTCATCTGTTATTGCCATTGAAATATTAACAAACGTTGGCTGTGTTATGGTAAAACTGACTACAGTTTGACAGTTGTTCACATCCGTTGCAGAAACGGTATAGGTACCTGCACTCAAAGCCGTTCTGTCTTTTGCATCATTTGTGCCTACAATATCAGCCCAATCATAAGTATAAGGCGCAGTGCCACCTGAAGCCGTAAGCGTTATCGTTCCTGTTGCAGCACCGAAACACGTCGTAACATTGGTTTGTGTGCCTGTTAATGAAAAAGTGCAACTGGTTGCAAAAGTAAAAAACTGTCCGTTGTTAAAATCGACATTAGCCTCCCAGTTCGTACCATTCAGGGTCATCTGTATTTCAGTTGTACCATTTGAAAAGTTTCCATCATCGTCTATCAATAGATAAACTGCCAACCCTGCAAGGGGTAATTTAGCGGTCAATGATGAACTATTGGCAGGAACTTGAATTTTGACAGAACCGACTGTTCCCACCTCTTGCATTTTCCACTCGCGGCTAAGGCGTTGTCTTCCGATAGGGGCTTCCGTGATTTGCCACACATTGGCAGCTGCGTCATCACCAAAAATCAAAAAAGAATTATCCGTTGCAAAATTAGTGGTATTCGCCATATTGGAAGCCGCAATCGTATTGCCGTTGCCAATAGTTACCAAAGCCGAAGCCGTATTGATGGATTTAGATTGTTTTTGGTTCAAACCAGAAGCATCATCGCGTCCAATGCCCGTAACATTATTTTTATTTGTTGAGTTTATACTGGCATCCCATATCACAGTTCCGGTGCTGTTTACATAGTTTTGAACAGATGTTTGGTCCAGCGTAATACCATACTTAATAGCGAGATAAGCGTTTATTTTACTTACTTCTGTTGTGGATAAAGCCCCCGAATGGATGATAATTTCTGCAATATCACCATCAAAATAGCCTTGAGTTCCTTCGCCCGCACCTATATTCAAATTAGAGGTCGTCAATGTTCCACCAAAACCAGTAATACCTCCTTTTGTACCATCAACAGCACCATTGTGGTACATTTTCCAAGTATTGCTGCCAGAACGAACCAATCCTTTGATTGTTCCAACCCCTGCCAAAGCCGATGCGTTTGCACCTGTTTTAGTGCCTATGGTTTGTGCTTCGAGAACGGTTAGGTCATTACTGTGTGTCATAAAACCAAAAGAATTGGCACTACTTGTACTACCACCCAACAACATATCAACTGTATTATCCGTCGCACGCCGACTGACCGCAAAAGCACTAAAAGAGCTCGTATCTGCTACGCCGAAGTTACCGGGTGCCGTGAAATAATCACTCGCACCCCCAAATTTGAGCAAAGGATTGAAATTATAATTGGAACTTGAAATCCGATACAAGGGTTGAGAACCCGTTAATGCTGTGCAAGCTTGTCCGCCGGGTGCAGAATTCGTCCAATTACTAACAGTAGCCCCCTCAGTCGTTGAGCTTGTACCTCTATCCGCTTTCAACCAAAGGGATAAATTCGTGGATACACCGCCCGGATAAGTCAACACCGCAGGTTTAATTGAAACCGCCCCTATTGTCCAGTCATCTAAACCTGATACACTCCCATTTATAGTAACAGAAGCATCACCCGCCTTCGTAGCACCCCAACCATCATAAGGACTTGCAGCTCTGTCCCAAAGACCTGTCACACCAGACCCAACTGTTACAGGAGCGACTTTAGTACAAGAAGCAGCGAATGTCAGCTCCCCAACGGCGGAAGCAAAAGTAATTGTAGGGGTTGTTGTAGCACCACTATTTGAAACAAAAGAGCCAAAAGGCGTTGTTTGGTCAACGCCCGAAAAAGTCGTTACACCCACAATGGCTGATGTCGCTGCTGAAAAATTAACGACTAAGTTATAGATTCCAGATGGCGGATTAAGCAAACTATAGATTTGTACATTGACATCTGATAATGTCCTTGTACCTACAAGCGTAAGTGCATTGCCATTGTAAGTCACAGAGGACGCTGTTCTATTACCAGAAGCAACCCCAACCAACATGAGGCGATTTGTATTTGAACTCGTTGTATGTGACAAACTAAAACTCGAACCAGTAGTAGTACCTGAACCAGTCGCATCAACAATAACTTGTGCAGAGACAGAAAACGCCAAGCCACACAACAAACCCCATGTAAACAAGACTTTTAACAGACAAGCACTTTTTACAAATGGAAACCCAGCAAAAAACCGAAAACTTTTATCTTCCCATTTATCAAGCGTGGGGTAATGGTTGACTATAACCAACTTGTGGATGCCTTTCCCTCCTCCCCTCAGTATCAATCGCATTTTTGAAAGAACGGCAAAAAGTATTTGTGCTGACAATTGTTTCATACTTACTTAGTTATGTGAATAATAAAAAATATATTGTGACAGAAATCCATGCAAAAATTAGTCCTAAATTTTTGACGACATTTTTTTTTTAAAAGAATATACCCAACTCAAAAGGCATTAACTATCTTTACGGCTACAAAAAAGTACTTTGAATGCTCTCAAGACGACACATCCGCATCAAAGTCATGCAGCTTTTGTATGCTAAAAGCCGTGACTTAGAACTTTCGCTCAACGACTTGTTGCGCCGCTACCAATCTTACGGCACACGCACGTTAGAACTCTATCTCTTTAATCTTCAACAACTTATCGAAACCGCCCGTTATTCGGAACGCGATGAAATGAACCGTAAGGCTAAATATACGCCGACTGAAAAAGATAAGTTATTCACAACTAAGCTGTTTCGTAACGAGGTACTTCAAGGTTTTTTAGCCCACGGCTCGTATGACAGGGCAGTCAAAAAATTTAATATGACGGGTCGTCCAGACAGCGATACGATTGCTATTTTTTATCGCAAATTTCTTGAAACGGACACTTATAAAGCCTATTTGTCGAATAATGAGACAACGACTGACGACGACCACCACGTGTTATTAGAATTGTATAAATTTTTATACAAAAGTGAAATGTTCGATGAAGCCATGGAGGATTTTTCTGCTTCATGGATTGATGACGATAGTTTGGTGATTGGAACGACTAAAAAAACAATCAAGGCAATGCCTTCTGATGTTGAATTTATTCGTGATTTTACTGAAGAAGATAAGTTGACTTTCACGTTTGGTGAGCAATTATTGATTAAAACGTACAATAATGACACTGAAATTCTCGAAATCATCAAACCCATGCTCAAAAATTGGGATGCTGAACGCGTGGCGGCGGTGGACATGATTTCTTTGAAAATGGCGACGGCTGAACTGCTTTATTTCCCAACGATTCCAACAAAAGTAACCATAAACGAATACGTGGATGTGTCCAAAATGTACTCAACCGACAAAAGCAAAGAGTTTGTCAACGGTATTTTAGACCGCTTGATGAAACAACTGAAAGAGGACGGTTTGATTCGGAAAGAAGGCAGAGGCTTGATTGAATAAGCAAAATGCAAGTAGCAAAAGGCAATAAGCAAAGGACAAAAGGTAATAAACAAAGGGCAAAATTATACGTTTTGCCTTTCGCCTCTTACATTTGGATTTTGCTTACTGCCCTTTGCTACTTGCTTATTGCATTTTGCATTTTTTTTCACACTTTAAATCAGCTACTTGAATGACTGTTGAACAATTAGGCGTTCTGCGTGAACGTCTCGGCGTAATGAGGAGGTATCTTTGACGTCGATAACGCTGAAAGAGAAATAGAAGACCTTAAAATCAAGGCGGGCAATCCAGAATTTTGGAGTGATGCTGACCGAGCGCAAACCACGATGAAATTGCTGCGAAAGCTCGAAAAACAAGTTTTGGACTATCAAGACCTTCTCATGAAGATAGATGAAGCCGAACTTATGTTTGAACTCTACAAAGAAGGCGATGCCACAGAAGAGGAATCGGATGTCGCACACGATACTGCTGTTGAAGCAATTGAAGCGATTGAGTTCAAACGCACCCTTGACAAACCCGAAGATGCCCTCGATTGTATCCTCGAAATCAATGCTGGAGCAGGTGGCACGGAAGCGTGCGATTGGACTGCGATGTTGTTTCGAATGTATAAAATGTGGGCAGACCGCAACGGCTTCAAGTGGTCAATACTCAACAGTGTTGATGGCGATGCTGCGGGCATAAAATCGGTTGAAATGGAAATTTCTGGCGACAATGCTTATGGACTTTTGAAAGGTGAAAATGGCGTACATCGCCTCGTCCGCGTGAGTCCTTTTAATGCACAAGGCAAGCGGATGACTTCGTTTTCATCGGTTTTTGTGCATCCTGTCGTTGATGATACGATTGAAATAAATATCAATCCTGCCGATTTGAGTTGGGACGTGTTCCGTTCAAGCGGTGCGGGTGGACAGCACGTCAACACAACCGACTCGGCTGTGCGTGTGCGACATTTGCCATCGGGCATTGTAGTTGAGTGTCAACAAGAGCGTTCTCAAATTCAGAACCGTGAAACGGCTTTGAAAATGTTGAAATCTCGATTGTATGAAGCCGAACTACAACGTCAATTCGAAGCACGCGATAAGGTCGAAGCGCAAAAAATGAAAAACGAATGGGGCAGCCAAATTCGTAGTTATGTCATGGACGACCGCCGTGTCAAAGACCATCGCACAGGACATCAAACGAACCAGACCGACAATGTCATGGATGGTGACATCACAGGTTTTTTGAAAGCCTATTTGATGAATAAAACGGCAACAATGTCGGGTGTTGAAGACGATGATATGTAAGTTATCATGCCGTTGAATTGCTAAATTGTTTTTATTTACTGAGGGGTTTATTCTATGTATGAAATATTGATTTTCAAAACTTTATGAATACTATAACAACACAGTCAAAACACAATTTAGCAATTCAACGTTTATAAATAAAAAATCCGATGCAAAAACGTCCTCGTTTCCTCCTCTTTTGCCTTTTATTTTGGATGGTTGGTTGCGGTATTTTTAATAAAAACAAAGACAACACATCAACAAAAGGCACTACCAAAGTCACTGAAAACACTAAATATAATAGTAGAACCATTTCAACCGTTGTCAATACAGCCCGTACTTATACAGGTACACCTTACAAATACGGTGGTTTAACCGACGAAGGTTTAGATTGCTCTGGTTTAGTTACACTTGCGTTTCAATCTGTATCTTTAAAATTACCTCGTGTATCGGCAGAAATGGCGACAGTTGGACGTGAAATTAATGTCCGTGATGTCAAAGTCGGTGATTTAGTTTTTTTTGTCACTGACAGTGGTTCGCGTATCAATCATGTCGGTATTGTCACTGAAAGGAAAAATCCGGATACTATCCTGTTTATTCACTCTGCTACCAAAGGCGTTCGTGAGGACAACCTTTTCAGTAAATACTATCAAAGCACTTTTGTTAAGGCAACGCGTCCTTTCTAAAACTACAAAAATGCACCCCCTCAGTATTCATCAAGCCAGTCTTGTCCGATTTGATGAAAAGCAAATCGAGCACCCCATATTCGCTTCCAACCTTTAATTTCTTCTTCAATTTCTTCATCACGTAAGTCCACATTGTGCAAGAGATTGAGGTATTGAATTTCCTCCTTTAAAAACATTTTTTGATGTATTTCTAATTGATTGTCAATGAATAACCTCACTTTTCCCAAATTGGATTCACTGACCGAATAGGCGCAGTAACCTTCTTCCCACTTGAATTTAAAATACCCTGATTTGAAATCATGTAACTGATACCACCGTTCTGAAATGCCTTGAATGAACCGCATGGTCTCATGCAAAGACAACAAAGGATTTTGAGCAAAAAGAAAATGAATGTGGTCTTCGCGCCCACCGATAGCTGCTATTTCGCAGCCTTGTTCGATGAATCGTTTTTCAATTTCGAGGTGTAAAAGAGGTTCCAATTCGGGGAAAATGAGGGCATGTTCTGGCTCTGTTTTAATGATGCCATGCACCCACAATTTGAAAAATGTGTTTCTCATTTGTGCTGTTTTTTTGATGCTTAATTTTTTATGCAACTAATATTTTTTATAAACCTTTAAAAATCAAACAATTAAAAAATAATCAATCATATACTGAGGGGGTACTAAACCATAAAAACTCCTGCCGCTAATTTGTACAATTTACTATCATAAGGCATACTCAACGAGACGGTGAGATAGACTTGATTGGCTTTTTGCAAAATATCATTGTCTGCCATATACTTTTCAACAAACTCAATGTCCGTTAATGCCAAGTTGTATTCACATTCATTATACGTGAAGTTTAAACGCTCTTGTGGACGTGCGCCGATTTCGTCACGCCAATGAATAGCTGGATTTTGAATTTTTACAAACGTCAAAGACGAATACAAACCCGCTATGCGCTCAATCGGAATCGCTAAACCGCGACTGCCGAAAAGCGGTGTTGATTGACGTACCGACAATTTTTCAAGGCGTTCATGCGTCAAAGGCAATTTTTCGATCACGTTAATTGAGTCTTTTTCAAAATAAACATTCTCTGACTGATAGCTATTGCCATGACAGCCCCCCTCAGTAATTTCGACTTCTACGAGGTCTCCGAGGCGTATGTGCCGCACCCAATTGGCTGATAATTCCCCAAAATCGCTTTGTGAAATGGGGCGAATCCATTGAGGATGTTGTTGTGCATTTTCGACCATACGCAAACGACCGTCTGCTCCATAGCGTAGCTCGACACCTGCAATACACCGACCGCTGCCTCAGTAAAAGCAGGAGTTTGACGAAATTTTTCAAAATCAACTCGGTTATTGTCATCAAATACTGAGGGGTCGTTTTGCCTTGCCCCAAATTCGCGTTCGAAATGCATATACATCACTTGACGATTGCGAAGGTAATTCATCAACGGTTCTTTGTTGAACTGTGGATTGTAACGGCTTGCTGCTACACTGCGGACATCAACGACGCAATTGATACCATGCGTTTCAAGTAATTCGGCGAAATACCCTATCGGATGCGTCGAATGTCCAATGGTGTAAATCACTTTTTCTAACATTATCCATTTGTTGTATGATGAAACAAAAGTAAAGTTTGATTATTTAAATTCAAAACAAAATAGGTATTTATTTTCAACAATAAAAACATTTTATTTTTAATTATCAATAAAAAAAATCAATTGTTAGGTTTGTATAAGAATAGAAACGGCTTGTTACAGACGCAACAAGCCGTTTCTATTCTTAAAAGCACCCCCTGTATAAAAGGTTCAAATGGTTGTTTTTTACATTTTCACAACGCGTTTTACAAACCGTTGAGTATCATTTGAAAATTGTAAAAAATAAACACCCCTTGCGAGGTTTTGCAAATCTAATGTCTGAATCATTTCGCGAGTGAGTGCAATATTTTTCAAGACCTGTCCATTTGTATTTGAGACAACTAATTGATAATCAGTCTTTAATTCATCTTTAAAATTTAAATATAGATTACCATCTGTTGGATTTGGAGAAGCGGTTACGATGCCGTCTTTGTCACCCAAGTCTTTTGTTCCGACGACAAAAATAGTGACTTGACGCGTTATGGCTGCCCCACAATAAGCGTTTGTTGCTTGCAATACTACGTTATAGTTGCCATTTCGAGCGTAAATTTTGTTCGGTGGTGTGAGCATTTCAGAGTGTGAGAAATCACCAAAATCCCAAACATAAGAATTCGCATTTGTTGATTTATTCGTGAATTTGACCATTGTATCTGTAATCACAAACTCAAAATCTGCGCTTGGCGAAAGCTGAATTTTAATATAATCTGGCTGCGTCGTCTCGTAAATACCCGCCGAATTTGATACTTTTAACGATACAGGGTATGTGCCTATCGTATTATATGTGATACGTGGATTCGGCAAATTGGAAGTAGAAGGCGTGCCTCCTGGAAACGACCATGCCCAAGTCGCCACATTCGTCGCATTTTGACCTGTAAACTGTATTACAAAAGGGGTACAACCCTGTACTTGATTGGCTGAAATGGTGGCTGATGGACGATTTAAAAGGATGATGGTGTCTTGGCTTGATGTCGTCCCACAATTATTTGACGCTGTTAATTTGACAATAAAAGTTCCACCTGTCGCATAAGTATGCTGCGGACTTGCTTCTATGGACGTTGTGCCATCACCAAAATTCCAAAGAAAAGAGGTTGCACCAACAGTCGAATTATCAAAATTAACGGTAGGATTATTGCCATTTTGGATTTTTCGGAAACTTGCCGTCGGTGCTGTATTGACACGTATATAACCTACTTTAGTAATTGTATCCTTCCCATTTGCATTTGTCGCTATCAGTACGACATCATAAGTACCTGCGGTAGTATATAATACTGAGGGGTTGATTTCTGTCGAAGTCGTGGGACTACCACCCGGAAACAACCATTTGTAACTCACTGTATTATTCGAAGATGTATTCGTAAACTTAACATTCGCAGGTGTACAATAGCTGGTTGTTGTGGACTCAAACAATGCTTTTGGAGGCGTATTGAGCCTTATACGAACGGTGTAAATCGCTGTATCGCAATTGTTTATGGTGCGTAATGTCACATTATAGTCTCCTTGTAAAGCATAAGTGATGGTTGTATCACTGTTTCTGCCTGTGCGTCCATCGCCAAATGTCCATATAAAAGCCGCGCCATTTGATGAGGTATTAATGAACTGAACCGTGTTGTATGTAATATTAGCCGTAAATAATGACACTGGCGCAGGCAAAATATTGATACCCACTTCTTGTGAATTGACCGAGTTCGCCTGAGTACAGCCACTCGAAACGACACAGCGAAATAAAAACGGATTCAATGTTGTACGGGGTTTATTGATAATTAATGTCGGTGTGCCAACGCCAATAAAAGTCGTATCGGGAACGATAGCGACAAAGCCGCTGCCTTTGTTGATTTGCCATTCATAGCGTAAATTTGTACCATTCGCCTTGACTTTAAAAGTCGTATTCTGGTATTCACAAATCTGAATCGCTACAGGTTGCTGCACTATTTCGAGCTTACGCGTTACCGTATCTGTTGATTGTATCAGTTTGAAGTTGGTTAAATTTTGAATAAGCCCATCAGCCCCTTTTGTTGCACCTTGAGATTGACGGCTGATGGCATTTTTCCCTGGTGTGCCCCCTAACAAAGTTGATGTCACACCTGTAGCAGTTGATAACATGATGCGCCCACCTGCACCACCTCCACCGGGACCAAAATCATATTCTTGAATACTGATAGTATTGCCACCATAACCACCATTGGCTTCAATATTGACAGTGCCAACGGTTTGATTGGCTAAAAGTATAACAGTCCCTCCTGCGCCACCTCCAGGTCCACCATCTGAAGTATTATGAGGTCCACTTTCGCCATTCGTAGCAATCGTTTTGCCATTCCCGGTAAGGACATTGGTCTTGACAATGACGATGCCACCTCCGCGACCACCATGATTGTCACTGTTTTCACGATTGTGACCTGCACCGCCACCACCGCCGAAAAAGATTCTATCCGTTGTTGTCGAAGAAATAAAATTGCCACCGCCGCCTGGATAATCTCCGATGCAATTTCTAATAACATTCACATGGCTTTGTTTACCACCGATACCACCTTCTGCAAGATGCCCGCCGCCGCCGCCGCCAGCTTTGTGGTTGTTACCACCGCCGCCGCCATTGGCTTGAGGAGCCCGACCACACTCCTTCCCGGGGATGATAGCTGCTATGCCTTCACCCTTGGGCGCACCATTTTGTTTGGATGTTGTATTAATATCATAGTAATAACTATTATAAAATTCAAGCGCATCACAACTGGCATATGCCTTTACAGCACCACCTCTAAAACCTGTTTCAGAGGCAATGATTGGTGCATTTAGGGTCAGATTCGTTGCTTCAAAAGCAATAATTCCGCCCGATTGACCATTCCAAGGCTTTGCACGTAAGGTATCCGTAACAACGGCATTTGCAAAAAACGGATATGTAACAATTTGAATAGCAACACCTGTGCTGTACTCATTTTTGAGGTATAATCCCAAAAATATCGTATTAGCAGCTACACTATCTACGAAATTGACCTCATACTTACCGACATCCCGTAGGTCATCAATATTACCAAAATTGCTGGTGTTTGATGAATTAATAGCAGCACCGTTCATTTGACAAAAGATCAAACGTGTGCCTTTGCTGAATCCCGTCGTGTCAGAAACCGTCAATCGAGCGTCACAAACATCAAAAGCTGTTACTTGTGCATAGCGATTAATAACTCCTTTTATCGAGTCTCGATTTGTCTGAGCATTGGTAATAAAAGTTGTAAATAGTAGAAATAATGAGAGAACTGTTTGAAAATGAAGTTTCGTCATACTTTAGCAATATCTGTTTTAGTCGTTAGACCATTGAAAATAGGTGGTTTTTATGAGCAAAAAGAAATGTAGAAACGCAAAAGTAGTTTATACTTTTTTTTATTCATTTTTTTTAACATTTTGACAATGTTATTACGTGAATTATACCTTTCTGTTGCTAATATTTGGGCTTGTAGCATAGTTTTAAAGCCTTGAAAGTTCAAACGCTTATCTATTAAATATATTTCAAATGCGTTAAAACTGTTTGTTTATTGTTTAGTCGCTACTTATACTGAGGGGTATTCAAAAAATATAATTGAGCGAATGACTTTAGTCAAATTCAGCATTCAACTGAAACAAAGATTAATTTTTAAAATTGCATAAAAAAATCAGATGCTAAAATGACGAACTTCCTCATTTCGTAATTCTTTGATTTACAAAACAATACGCAAACTTAACGTTCAGGTTTCTGAACTTTTCGGCATTAATTAAGCGTGATGTTTCACAAACTTTTTCAAGAAAATTAATCTTTTTGAAAAAACAGTTTGACAATATCAAATAAGCATCTATATTTGCACCGCCTTTGGAAGAAAGGGCAGTTTTTAACCCATACGGAGGGATGGGTGAGCGGCTTAAACCACCAGTTTGCTAAACTGACGTACGGGTAACTGTACCGAGGGTTCGAATCCCTCTCTCTCCGCAGGTTCGATTAGGAATTAGAAATTTGGAACTAAAAAATCTTAATTTCTAATTCCTAATTCATTGTTTTTCAGGGGCGTAGCGCAGTTGGTAGCGCACTTGGTTTGGGACCAAGGGGTCGCAGGTTCGAATCCTGTCGCCCCTACTGAAATTAAAAAGCGAATCCGTAAGGGTTCGCTTTTTGCATTATATGACCTATGTATGACACATATATTTTATTGTCGCAGACTACAGGAAAACTTTATATTGGTCAAACTAATAATTTAGAAGACCGGGTACATCGCCATAACTCTGGGCAAAGTCCAGCCACCAAAGGAAAAGGTCCTTGTATTCTACTTTTCAACAAAACCTTTGATACCCGTGTACAAGCTGTTCAATTAGAATTAAAACTCAAATCTTTCAAAAATCATCAATATACCCTTGATTCGATAAATGCACAACAGTAGCCCAGTTGGTAGCACATCCCGATTTGTATCTGGAGGGTCGCAGGTTCGAATTTTGTCACTTCCTTCTAAAAAAATAAATATTTGATAATCAATTGATTATCAAATATTTTTCATGCGATTCATTATTTAACTCTTTAATGCAGTACTAAAAATTGCATATGGAGTCAATCGAATACAAGACATTCTACATGTTGACGTTTTCAATTTCACTAGAAACAACCCATAAATAATAAAAATATTTACCCGCCACACCGAAAAAATCCCGCATCGTTTTAACTTTGGAAAATTTTTAATAAAAACGGAGCGCAAGCCCCCCCTCAGTATCAACCAATAAATTGACTTGTTAAACATGACGCTACAAGATTTTTTTACACTGTTAGGTGAAAACCCGTCCTATATTCTGATTTTTTTCACACTCATACCGCTAACGGCTTTGTTAGCCAACTTCATGGGTAAAGGTGAGGGCAATATGCCGCCGTGGTCATTTCTTTATGCAGCTTTGATTTATTTGGTCTGTATTCCAGGCATTTTTGCATTTTCACTCAGCATTTACCAGTTTTTATTTGACCGCCGAAGCATCATGGAGACCGATATTTTGAGTCAAATATTACCTGCTTGTTCAATGGTCGCTACCCTACTCATCATTCGTCAAAATGTGTCTTTTGATGCTATTCCAGGCTTTGGCAAACTGTCAGGCTTGGTTATGATGATTATAGCCACCTTCGCATTCATGTGGTTTTTAGACCGTACTCACATCTATGTCTTCACCTATTTACCGTTTTGGCAAGTTATTTTGATATTTGTTGTGCTATTTCTGGTCATTCGTTGGGGTTGGTCAAGGTTTATTACACCAAAAGAAAGTTAAAAATAGCCCATACAGTTTACTTTCATTTTTCACACTCAAAATTTAAAGCAGATGCAACAACGTTCAGGTATAAATATCCGCTTACTTTTGATGCTCGGCATCATTGGTTTTTCGATCATTAAATATTTTTTAACATCCTCTATCAACCCTGTGACGGGTGAAAAGCAGCGTGTTTCTATCTCTCCCGAACAGGAAATTGCCATGGGTTTGCAATCCGCGCCCCAAATGGCAGCTGAATTTGGCGGTGAATATGGCGACCCAAAAGTCCAAAACGCCATCAAAGCAATTGGTAATAAACTCGTCCAATCCACACAAGCAGCTCAATCGCCTTATAAATTTGATTTTCATGTCCTCGCAGACCCCGAAACAGTCAATGCTTTCGCCTTGCCAGGCGGTCAAATTTTTATCACCGTTGGTTTGCTCAAACGCTTAGAAACGGAGCATCAAATAGCGGGCGTATTGGGGCATGAAATCGGTCACGTCATCAACCGTCATTCTGCTGAACACATGTCAAAACAGGGGCTGTTGCAAGGTATCGTTCAAGGTGTTGCCGTCGGTGCAAGTGATGGCGGCGGTATGGGTACAGCCCAAATCGCTCAATATGTAGGTTCAATGATTAATATGAAATTCGGCAGAGATGATGAATTGGAAAGTGACAAGTACGGATTACATTATATGTATGAAGCTGGTTATCAACCAGAACAAATGATTCGTGTCATGGAAATCCTAAATGAAGCTTCTGGTGGTCAACGCCAAAGTGAATTTGCAAGCAGCCACCCAAGCTCTGAAAATCGTATTGCAAAAATAAAAGAAGAAATTGCTAAAATGAAGTAATTTGAATTGATAAATGGTTTCATTGTTATTTCAACAGTAAAACCATTTATCAATTTAGCAATTCAGCAATCACTTTATCTTAAACTCGCCATAAGTCATACGCACACGTATCGCGCTTTTTGTATTAGAATCACCTCCAACACGACCCATAATTTCCCGATGGGCAGGCTGTCTATTATCAATTGTTGTGTGCAACGAAGCAGGTTGATTCATATTCGTATAAGAACCATTCATATCCAACAAATAACTGATAACAGGGTCAATCACTAAGACACAATTTGTATTCGTTCCTGCAATATTGATATTGCCAAAATTGTTTTTAACACTACCAATACGAATCGTTCCATAAAGGCTCTCGATATCAGCATTATTTGCCAATTTCTGGATTTTAAAACTTGTATAACTACCATCCACACTTAAGTTTTCAACATTTAAAGCATTGATTTCACCATATTTACAATTTACCTTTAGGTTCTCTATATCGTTAATATCATAAGTATCATAAGCCGACTGAATATCTAATGAACCGATTTGGTCGAAACGAAATTGCGAATAAATGGATTTTATACGACCATTTTTGATGCTCGGAGAAGTCAATTTCCCATAACTGACACTTCCGTTTAAAGTGTTTAAACCACACAATTGCCCACCGCCATAAGCCAAAACAACGGTTGCAGACGATGCACCATCAAGGCGAAAATCGCCGTATTTTTGGTCAATTTTAACCGATGTCGTTAAAGCGGCAATCGTTGAATTGCCATGCCGATTTGATATATCGAGGCGATTTCCTGCGGGCATCGTTACATCGTAATCAATCCGAAAATCACAGCTTTGGGACTCGTTATTATACCAAACAAGCGTGTTTTTCGCTTGATTTTCAATCATTGTTTCCGTTTTTACAAATTCAGGACCTTCAATAAAAGCAATATTGACGCGTTCAAATACCCTATCTGCTTGCGATTGTGTGTTCGATGTCACCGTCACTTTTACTTTAACAATAACTTGTGAACCGGAACCTGTATGCACATCTATTGCGCCATATTTATTGGACAAAACCACCGTTGTACTCTTGTTCACAGAAAAAGTCCTATTGTAATATTTAGTAAAATCCTGATATCCACATTTTATTGAATCCTTTTTCCCATCACCTGGGTCCGTATAAACAGGGTTAGCCAAAGCCACAAGACTTGTTGTGACAACGAGCAACGCTAAGAAAAGTGTCTTTTTCATCTTAAATACTATCATTTTGCTGTTTTATTTTTTGTGTATTGTTCAAGTTTTCTTTAGGGCTGTCCTTAACATATTCTAAAACACGTTCTAAAATACCAATTTTTATTTTGTAATTATCAATCACACGCTGCACTATTTCTTCGCGTGTTGATGCCGGTGCGTTTTCCAATTCCGCCTTTAACTCCTCTTGTACGACATCAATTTGTTTCAAATCGGACAATACTGAGGGGTCTGCATTTTCATAACTGGCTAATTGCGTCAATTTGGCTTGCACTTGTTGGTTATAATATTTTTCAGTTTTTTGAAAATCTGGCGCCACTTGTTCAAACTGTTTTTCTACAAGCGTATCAGCTCTTTTTTCAATCATAAAAATACCTGCAGTCGCTCCAATGACAAGTAAAGCTAATGCTGCTGCAGACCTCAAAAACCACCCCCTCAGTATATTGCGTCTTTCGGCAGGGCGATTAATAGTTTTATCTATTTGTGCCCAAATTTTCAGATTGGGAATTTCCGTATCAAAATCTGATTTATTGTCTTCAATAAAAGCTTCTAAATCCAATTCGGGTGCTAATTTTTTTTCTATTGCTGCCCAAACGCGTAGGTTAGGGATTTCGGAATCAAAAGCCTCTTTATTATCAACAATATATTTTTCTAAATTTTTCATACTAATTTCATTTTAACTCATTGATTGTCAATTCTTAGTGTCGGGGTGAATTGAAATCACCCTGTCACTACACTATCCAATACGCACATGACGTGGTGACTGTAAAATATCTCTCAACTTTGCCTTTGCACGACTGTATTGCGATTTTGAAGTTGCCTCAGTTACGCCTAAAATAGAACCTATTTCCTCATGGTCATAACCCTCCATGGCATATAAAGTGAAAACCACACGATAGCCATCAGGCAGTTTTTGTATCGCATTTTGAATTTTTGCAACATCTAAATGGCTATCAGATAAGAACAACAAAGTGCCAGAAGACATATAAGAGCCTTCGTCAGCATTTACAAAAGCCGCATTTTCTGTCAATTCTGAAAACGCCAATCGCCTTTTTTTCAAAAAATTGATACAATTATTGATGACAATCCGCTTTATCCAAGCCCCAATTGACGACTCGAAACGAAAGGAATCGAGTTTGGAATAAACATCAATAAATGAATTTTGCAGAACATCTTCTGCATTTTCAACTGACCCAAGCATACGCCAGCAGATATTGTACATCGCCTTCGAATAAAGCCGATACAATTCAAATTGTGCCTTTCGGTCGCCCCGTTTACACGCTTCAACTATGCTATAATGTTGATCCACCTTAATTAGTCTTATTTTATGTCCCGATGAGTAATATATCCTAATTGACAGAGTTTATACTGAGGGGGTTGCATGAAGCCCAAATTTACATGAAAAAATGACGCTAATTTCATAAATGGTAAGTGCTTTTTGAAATTTGACACATTCGCAAAAAAGAAAAGCCGTTGATAACTCATTCATTATCAACGGCTTTATTTTTTCAATAGCATATTAAAATGCAAAACTTAAATTTATTTCATGCGTCGTCCCGACAAAAGGACCATAAGATTTCGTCGAGTAATCGAAGCCATAACCAAATTTCATATTGCTGTCGTAACCCATATTTTTACCCAAAATGAAACCTACTTCTGCATGAATCATACCTTGAATTGAGCCCCCAGCCCCTATCCAAAAGTTGCCCGCTGCTTGATATCGGACATTCATATCCACACTCAAAGGCACATTTGGCACATAACGCAACCATACTGAAGGTTCTAAAAAAGACCCTTCGCCAAAAAAATGATACCAACCCGCCTGTGCATAATAGTGTCGAACACGTTGCAAACGCACATCTTGCGTCGCCGTTCCTGTTGGTACAGAAAGGTCTAAACCCATGATTTGAGGGATACTTGCCCCAGCATATATGTAGTCTTCGTCGGCAGTGCCATCGAGACGTTGATACCAAAACGCACCAATACTCAAGTCGGGATAAAATTGAGTTCGGTCTTGGGTTGCTTGAATATCGTCTGGATCGCGAAGTTTAAGTTCCGACGTTCTGACGCGATATTGTACACCACCAGCCGCTAAACCGAAGCTCAACCCACTGTATTCAGCATCAGACGTGATGACACCTGCAATGCGTCCGTACAAACCCGTAAATCCTGTTGGTCCCGTTTGGTCATTCATCAAATAACCACCCGCGAGAACCGTTACGCCTGTATGGTCAGCAGCAAAATACTCCCCCCTCAGTATTTGAGTCGTTGGAGGACCTGGCATATCAAGCCATTGACGGCGAATAGAAACGCCTATTGAACCCTTGTGATGGTCAGTAAAAAAGGCATAATTGATAGCGGCAGGGTTGATAACACCTTGCATTTCACGGTATTGTGTGAAAAGTGGCATTTGTTGTGCTTGTGCAGAAGCTAAAATAAGGCAGACAAAAGCCAAAGCGGATAAGATTCTGTTCATGAGCGGACTATATCGGTTTTGGAAATGGGATGTAAGATTGTAAGATTGTACTAACATTCATACTTTCAAAAAAGTGACCAAAGTTACAACTTTCTCAATTAATCTTAAAATTTTAACAAAAGATACCTTTTTTAGGTTAGTTGAAAATCAATAATGGGCAATGGATAATTTTGTGGGTTGTTGAAAATCAATATTTTATAACAATCAATTTAATAATAATTGAATTTTACAAATACTTTACATAAAATATAAAGACGTAATACTTTGGGTCTATTCATTAAAAGCTACATTTGTGGCTAAAATCCGATGTAATGAAAAAAAATATTTTTATCATTTTTGTTCTTAATCTGTTGATTATCAATAGTTTTTTCGCTCAAATGGGCATAAATGATATAGGTAAATCTACTGAAACCTCGATCAAAACATTTGGTCTAAAACCTAAAGTTGAATTATCCCCCCTCAGTATAAACACTGAAAACAACGCTTTCACTCGCCTTGTTTCGCAAAATGCAAGTCTAAAAAACCAATCGTTGGGCAATTTATTAACGCCTTCTGATACTTTCAATCGCCGTCGTTTTTGGTTTTTAGTTGGCACAGGCAGTGCTGCTTATGTCAGTTCTATTGCTTTGCTCAACAATGTTTGGTATGCTCAATACCCGCGCAGCCGTTTTCATCTTTTCGATGACGAAGGTGAATGGATGCAAATGGATAAGGCTGGGCATGTTATTTCTGCGTATCAAGGGAGTAAATGGGTTTATGGAGCGATGCGGTGGTCGGGTATGAAAAATCGAAATGCGGCTTGGTTTGGTATGGTAGTCGGCACTTTTTTTCAAGCGACATTAGAAACCCTCGACGGTTTTTCAACTGAATGGGGCTTTTCATGGTCGGATATTACAGCCAATACAGCTGGTTGTGCCCTTTTTGGTTTGCAACAAGCCGCTTGGGATGAACAACGTATCGTTATTAAGGTTTCGAATACACCTCGAAAATACCCTTTGACACCCGTTCCTTCAATTGATGGTTCAAGAACAACGACCATACGTGAACGTACAAATGACCTTTACGGCAATAACTATACTCAGACTTTTTTCAAAGATTACAATGCCCTCATTTTTTGGGTGTCTGTCAATCCAAAAAGTTTTTATAAAGACAGCCGTTTACCCGATTGGTTGAACGTTGCCGTAGGCTATGGCGCGGAAAATATGTACGGTGGTTATAAAAATGAATGGCCAGCCGCTGCCCCTGAATTTCGTTTATCTGATGCTGCATACCCGCGTTATCGGCAATATTATTTGTCATTTGACATTGATTTAAGCCGCATCAAAACAAAGTCAAAGTTTATCAAATCGCTTGCACGGACCTTTAATTTTATCAAAATCCCCGCTCCTACCCTCGAATTTAATTCACTCGGTAAAGTCAAATTTCATCCACTTCTTTTTTAAAAGAGCAAGGGGCAAGGGGCAAAACGTAAAGAGATATTGAACAAAGTTCAAGAAACCATATCTAAAAAAGTGTCTTTTACTGAGGGGGCTTCATTTGCCCCTTACCCTTTGCATTTTGCCCCTTGCCCCTTTGCATTTTGCATTTTGCACTTTTTTTTTGTTTTTTTATCTAATTTAGCGGCTGAAATACTGTAATGTTATATTTTTTTAATATCCAAAGTCAATAGCCGTGGCAGAACAAAAAAAATATCGTATCAATCGTCAAAAAATAGGTGGTGTCGTTTTGGGGTTTCTCCTGATAGCACTCATTATGTTTTTTATACTCCGCAAAAAAAGCAGTGCCGTCAAAGAGATTCTTGTTGACATAACCCACTTGTCTGATGGAAAAAGCGATTTTATCAAGGAAAAAGACATCCAACTCATCATAAAACGAGCTTTTGAAGCCGATTTATCCCTTTCAAAAGTCGGCGCGGTTGATGTCAAACGTGTTGAAGCCGTTTTAGAAACCGACCCTTTTGTTGAAAATGCAGAAGCCTACATTGATGCATCTAGCAATCTAAATATTAAAATCACTCAACGTGAACCCATTTTACGCGTCATTGACAACAATGGATTGAATTATTACCTCGACAAAAACGGCATTCGGATGCCTTTGTCGAAATATTTTTCTGCCCGTGTACCTATCGTAACGGGTGCAGTACCACCTCATGTCAACGATTTTTTGTTGCGTAAAAAATATGGTTTGAAAGATGTCTTTTTACTCGTACAAAGGCTGAACGCTGACCCATTTTTTGCGCCCATGGTTCAACAAATCGTAATGGATGCTTCTGGAGAGTTTACTTTGATACCCATTTTGGGCGATCAAAAAATACGGATTGGAACACTCGACGACCTTGACGAAAAATTAGAACGCCTTAAAACCTTCTACAAAGAAGCCATGCCTTACGAAGGCTGGAAAACCTATCGCTCAATTTCGGTGAAATATAAAAACCAAATTGTTTGTAAGAAAAAATAATAAATCAAAAATATGGCATCTGAACTTAAAAACTTGTCGCACTACGACGACTCAAACATTCCCTCTGCAAAAGATATGACTTTCGGCATCGTCGTGTCCGATTGGAATGAACACATCACGCACACACTCTATGAAGGCTGTGTAGAAACTTTGAAAAAACATGGCGTGGCAGAAGATAAAATTTATCTCGCACAAGTCCCTGGCACATTCGAACTGCCTGTGGCAGCGCGTTTGTTGGTAGGACAATACCCCTCAGTAGATGCGGTCATTTGCTTGGGTTGCGTCATCAAAGGAGAGACAAAACACGATGAGTATATCAATTTGTCTGTCGCAAATGCTTTGCAAAATCTTTCAATAACGATGAGTAAGCCTTTTATTTTTGGCGTTCTGACTCCTAATACAGAACAGCAAGCTATTGACCGCGCAGGTGGCAAACATGGTAACAAAGGCGTTGAAGCGGCTGTAACGGCTATTCGTATGGGCGCCTTGAAACAAGTAATTTCAGGTCGAAAAAAAGGAAAAATTGGATTTTAGGTATATAGCCGCCATTGGACTTCGTATTTTTTCAAAAAAATATTTTTTTTTATATCTTTTAATCTCATTTTAAAGGGTTGCACCACAAAATTTTTATTAAAAAATAGCGGTACAAATCAAATATTATTCTGAAAAAGAGCAAAAAAGTTTATAATGAACTGTTTAATCAAGTTTAAGAAAAAGTTTACCCATCGTATGGAACTAAAGTCGCACTTTTGTGGTCTATTAATTGCGTATGAGTTTAGTTTTCATACATTCTTGTTGTTTAGTTGACGTCCGCTTCCCACCATAGGAGCGGATTTTTTTTTGCCTAAATTCAAGTCAATTTTAGTTCTGTAATGTTGATTTTGTTTATACAAAACATGGTCGAGTAGAGCGAGGGCAGTAAGACTGCCCTCACCCTCTCACAGAACCGTACTTGAAACTCTCGCTTCATACGGCTCTTACGAATTACTTTACTACGGGCGATAACCGTACCGCCAATGCACAAATAAGTTGGGAAAATCTTGGTAGATTTCCTTCAATTTAGCCTTGCCTTTGTTGATACTTCTTCTACAAGTTTTGTACTTATTCTTGACCCAATGTGCTAATTTCTCATTGAACCAATCACCTAAGAAAGTACCGATGCCACTCGGTGTAAACTTGCCATAATACTGTATCCAGCCACGTAATTTTGCTTCAAACAGATGCGCTATTTGCGGCAAGCCTATGTGTGTTAAGCGGTGAATACGGTATTTACGGACTTCATCTCGGATGCTTTGAAGGGCTTTTGGACTGATACTCGGCGTAAAACTTAAAAAGAGCACACCAAATTTGTTCACACATTGGCGCGGTTTAAAGCAATATCCCAAGAAGTCGAAACTAATAAGGGGATAATTGTCCTTCCGATTGCCTGTTTTGCAATACACAATCTTGGTCTTTTCTGGATGAGTGGTTAAACCCACCTTTTCTAATCTTGTTTGCACCGCTTTGAGCACATTTTGCGCTTCTGTTTCACTGCCACAATGGATAATGATGTCGTCGGCATACCGTTCCCACTTTATGGTCGGGTAATTGTGACGCATCCATCCATCAAAGACGACGTGTAAAAACATGTTCGCCAACAATGGGCTAATAACACCCCCTTGTGGTGTCCCTTGACTGCGCTCTATCAGCTTGCCCTCAACCGTTTGAACGGGTGATTTAAGCCATCTTTCAACATACAATAATATCCATTTTTCTCTTACATAATGAGTCATTACTTCCATCATGTATTTATGGTTAATATTGTCGAAGAAGCCTTTTATGTCCAAATCTATCACATAAGGCTGTTTAAAACACCGCAATCGGCATTGTGCTATCGCATCGTGTGCGCTCTTTTGCGGACGATAACCATAGCTGTCTTCGTGAAAAATGTCCTCCATCCGTCCTTCTAAGACATCCTTAACCACTTGTTGGGCTACACGGTCATTTATCGTCGGTATCCCTAACAACCGTTTACTACCGTCGTTCTTCGGTATCTCTACTGACCGAACTGCTGCTGGAAAATAACTCCCAGATGCCATACGATTCCATAGTTTGTAAAGGTTGGCTACTTTTTGACGGTCATAGTCTGCGAGTTCTATCCCATCTACTCCGCCTTTGCCACCATTTGCCTTCACTCTTCTGTACGCTGCTTGTACCTGTTCATAACTCACAGGTTGTGTCTTACCCTTATATAAGGTTGTTTCAAATAGTTCCATCTTCCTAATGTTTTAGTTGTGAAGTATTTGATTCTAATTCGTTTGATGCCTTCGCTCTTTTCTCCTTTCAGAGAACTTCAGCACTACTACGCATCAATCCGCCCCAAACATCCTAAAAAAAAAAAACAGCACATAAGGGATTCGACTGTTCGCTCGTCCGTTCCATACTTATGCTGTGTTCTGCCTTTTCGTTAAGCGTTTGGTTCTCCTGTTCCACTTTCAAGCCCAAATAAAAGTCTTGCTGCCTCAATGCCGTACACCCTATAAACACCCTTGAGAGTTTTAACAGTTTTATAGTTGTCATAAGGAATGTCCCGCCCTTATTTTTGATGTAATCTTGTTCGTTTCGACACGTCATCGGTCAGTTCACTTCCGTTCAACTCTTTTATTCATACTGCACTTAGACGCTCAATACCGACTCTTGAAAAGTAAGCACCTCTAAGCCGTTTGGTACGTCTGTCTCATTCAGTCCATACCGATAGTTCAAGTTTTCTTCCGATTACTCCCTATCATCTTGAAAATAGCATTTTCTTTGTCGCTTGGTTGTCGCTTCAAAGAAGGTCAGGACACACAGACATCCCGAATTTTACAACAGTCTGATTTTGTTTTAAAAATCTAATAAATCCGTTAGGATTTACACGTTTGTAGATTAAAATGAACAGACATTTTTC
>JAYSQG010000361.1:0-4335 GCA_043721685.1 Saprospiraceae bacterium
TTGAGATACAAACCAATGGCTTGCAACAACGAACCGCCAGCCCGCTCAAAAGCTTGGTACAATTGAATGCCCAAAGCCGTAAACAGTGGTTGTTCTTCAATGTGAATGTTATCAGGATACAAGTCTTCGTTATCGTCTCCGTCAGGCACTTCTTGACCGATTTGGAAAAACTCCTTCAAATCAGCGACATCGGTGTGTTTTGCGTGCTCCTTTCCAAAACTGGTATAGCCACGTTGACCTGCTAATTGAGGGTCTTCATATTTCTTTTTTGCGTCAACTGGCAAAGCAAAAAAGGCTTTGGCTTCGCTATAAAAATCGTCAATCAACGATTTGGGAATACCATGATTGATAACGCCGACGAAGCCTACTTCATGGAAGGCTTTGCCCAATGTTTCAAAAAATGTTTGACGTTCCTGCGGTGTACCGCTTCTGAATTTTGATAAATCAATGACTGGAATGGCTCTGTGCTCTTTCATTATATGTTTTTTTTATGATGATTTTTAATATTTATTTAGACAACGTTTATCAGTATAAATTACCGTTTTTACTGAGGGGGGGGCAAAAATAGACAAACTTGTTTATTCTCATAATAAAAACAATATCGAAGGCAATTTAACTATTTTTACAAAAATCAAATGCTATTTCAAGACAAAAAAATGTCTGCATTTCAAGGAGAAACGCAGACTCAAACAAGATTACGGTCTGTTTTTATCGTAAAAAAGTGACTGTTTATCTATTCTTTGAATTACGCACGACCGTTTCGTTGACCATTCCACTATTCCACCTACCCCTCAGTATAAAAGCTTGTTTTATCGAGCAAATTTACGACTTTTGCAATCATCAATCAAAATGATGATTTATATAAATTTATAGACAAAATTGATACGCATGAATTTTCAGCAATTAGAATACATTTTAGCTGTGGACACACAGCGTCATTTTGCAGCCGCTGCCGAAAAGTGTTTTGTGACACAACCGACTTTGAGTATGATGATTCAAAAATTGGAAGACGAATTGGGCGTCAAAATTTTTGACCGTTCCAAACAACCTGTTGTACCTACGGAAGTCGGTGTTCAATTGATAGAACAAGCCCAAACGATTTTGCACGAAGTGAAAAAGCTACGTGAAATAGCGGATATGGAACAAAATGAAATAAAAGGCGAGTTGCGTTTAGCCATCATTCCGACCCTTGCACCTTATTTGATGCCGCTTTTTATTCGTTCATTTTCAGAAAAGCACCCTTCAGTAAAATTGCATATTTCGGAGTTGACAACAGAGCAAATTGTTAGAAAGCTAAAACAAGACCTACTCGATGTAGCGATTATGGCAACGCCTACAGGCGAAATCAACCTGTTGGAAGACCCTCTTTTCTTTGAAGAATTCGTAGTCTATGCTGCCCAAGCTGAAACGATTTTGAAGAAGAAATTCGTCTTGTCGGGCGATATCGATGTCAATCGCCTTGTTTTATTAGAGGAAGGGCATTGTTTGCGTTCTCAAATTCTAAATTTATGTGAATTGAAAGAGTCCGCAAGTTTTGTCAATAATGTCTTTTACGAAGCAGGCAGTATCGAAACTTTGAAACGCATGGTGGAAGCCAATTCAGGCATTACGATACTACCTGAATTGGCTTTAAAAAATTTAGATGAAGACCAAATGAGCTTTGTTCGTTTTTTCAAATCACCTGCCCCTGTGCGTGAAGTCAGCCTTGTAACGCGACGTGCATTTGTTAAAAAACGCTTGATTGAGGCGTTGAAACAAGAGATTTTGGATAATTTACCAAAGGATTTGAGGCGGACGACTAAGAAAAAAGTGATGAGCATCGCCCGTTAATCTATAAAAAAATGACCACTAATTTAAAAAAAATCTAAATAACCCCATAATTAACAAAAAGTTAAAACGATTTTTGTCCTCTCATAGTTAACTTATAGTTTTGTTGATCTTTTGATAATGGCACACATTCGGCGAAAAACGATACATTTACTAACAAGTTTTTTCTCTTTCATCCAAATTCCTAATAACTTATGGCTTGGTTAACGAATTACTTAACATCCTCCATTGGTCGAAAACTCACAATGAGTTTGACGGGGTTGTTCCTGATTTTGTTCCTTGTCGTCCACCTGCTTGGCAATTTCCAGCTTTTGCATGACGACGAGGGCGAGGCGTTCAATAAATACACGTATTTTATGACGCATTTTCCACTCATTAAGATGATTTCGTACGGTCTGTACTTCTTTATCATCGTTCACACCGTTCAAGGTTTGATGTTGGCATTAGCCAATCGCAAAGCAAAAGGTCAGGCTTATGCGGTCAGTACACGCCCGCCCGGTGTCACGTGGGCTTCAAGCAATATGGCTTTACTCGGCACTTTGATTTTGGCGTTTCTCATTATCCACATGGCGCAATTTTGGGGTCAAATGCACTTTGGCGACATGGCGACAAAGGCATACAAGGATTTTGCAGAAGGCGAACCGATTAAGGATTTGTACAGTCTTGTCTCTGAAACCTTCCAAAATCCACTGATGATTGCCTTTTATGTGATTGGACAAATCGTTTTGGCGTTCCACTTGTGGCATGGTTTCCAATCGGCGTTCCAAACTTTGGGCGTAAATCATCCTAAATATTCGCCTTTCATTCATTTAGTTGGGAAAGCGTATGCGATTCTTGTACCTTTTGGATTTGCGATTATACCGATTATTTTTTACTTAAATCATTGATTTACCCCCCTCAGTATAAAGACATTTTTTTTCATTTTTAAATAAAAATTTCGACAATGGCAATCAAAACAATTGATGTACATGGTCTCAAAATAAAAGAAAGCGACAATGTACTGGATTCTAAAATTCCAGCAGGCGCGATTGAAGACAAATGGACAGATTATAAAGGACACGTTCCCCTCGTTTCACCTGCAAACAAAATGCGGATTGATATTATTGTCGTCGGTTCGGGTTTGGCAGGTGCTTCGGCAGCCGCTTCTTTGGGCGAAATGGGCTACAATGTTAAAGTTTTTACGTTCCACGATTCACCTCGTCGGGCACATTCAATTGCGGCACAAGGTGGTATCAATGCAGCGAAAAACTACCGCAACGATGGTGACTCTGTTTATCGCCTTTTTTACGATACTGTAAAAGGTGGTGACTACCGCGCTCGTGAAGGCAATGTGCACCGTTTGGCAGAAGTTTCAACTGATATTATTGACCAATGCGTCGCGCAAGGTGTGCCTTTTGCACGTGAATATTCGGGTATGCTCGACAACCGTTCTTTCGGTGGTGTTCAGGTGTCTCGGACATTTTATGCACGTGGTCAAACGGGACAACAACTTTTGATTGGCGCATATCAAGCATTGAGCCGCCAAATCAAAGCAGGTTCTTGCACGATGTACAACCGCCACGAAATGCTCGATGTCGTCAAAGTTGATGGCAAAGCACGTGGTATTATTGCACGCAATTTGTTAACAGGTGAATTAGAGCGTTTTTCTGCTCATGCTGTTGTTTTGGCAACAGGTGGCTATGGCAACGTTTTTTATCTTTCGACCAATGCGATGATGTGTAACGTAACGGCTGCTTGGCGTGCACACCGTAGAGGTGCTTATTTCGGCAACCCTTGTTTTACACAAATTCACCCGACTTGTATCCCAGTTTCAGGCGAATATCAATCAAAATTGACTTTAATGTCTGAATCTTTGCGGAATGACGGACGTATATGGGTGCCAAAACGCAAAGAAGATTGCGGCAAACACCCTAACGACATTCCGACCGAAGACCGTGACTATTATTTGGAGCGCATCTATCCCGCTTTCGGCAACCTCGTACCTCGTGACGTAGCATCTCGTGCGGCGAAATATGTGTGTGATGAAGGTCGTGGCGTTGGCAAATCAGGTTTAGGTGTTTATCTCGATTTCAGAACAGCGATTGAACGTTTGGGTGAGGACAAAGTACGTGAGCGTTATGGCAACTTATTCGATATGTATGCCAAAATCACAGACGAAAATCCTTACAAACAACCGATGCGTATTTACCCTGCTGTCCACTACACAATGGGCGGATTGTGGGTTGATTATGAACTTCAAACTTCCGTTCCAGGGCTTTTTGCTATGGGTGAATGTAATTTCAGCGACCACGGTGCTAACCGTTTGGGTGCGTCGGCTTTGATGCAAGGTTTGGCAGATGGCTACTTCGTTTTGCCTTATACGATTGGTAATTTCTTATCAAAAGACATCAGAACGGGCAAAATTGCAACCGATACACCTGAATTTGATGAAGCTGAAAAAAGTGTTGATGACCGCATCAAACAACTTTTGGGCATCAAAGGCAACCAATCTGTTGAAAGTTTCCACCG
>JAYSQG010000362.1:0-5095 GCA_043721685.1 Saprospiraceae bacterium
CGGGCAAAGTAGCGAGCCGTCTCCCAACCCTGAAAGGGTTGAATGTCAATGGTTTGGGCTTAAATATTCAACCCTTTCAGGGTTGGGAAGCCGTTTTTATCCCTACCGTAGATTGCATCTACGGTTATTCATATTCAATCCTTTCAGGATTACCCGAGTTGGATAAATATGACGATATGCCTGTGTTTCAAGACAAATTGGATATAGCGGCTGCTTTTTTAGAAAAACATCCACTTCCTGATTCTTTGATGCAGGACATTAAAAGCAAGCGTATTAAATTTCTTTTTGAGCAAAATATGTCTGTTGAACAAATGGCGCAACGTTTATCATTGACGCAATCGGAAGTCCTTTTGAACCTTCAAAAGTTGGGTTTAATAGCAAATTTGGAATAAGTGAATGAACTGTAATTTATGCGGCATAAAAAAAGCCTTGCCCCGCAAAACACGCGGGGCAAGGCTTTTTTTGTAAAAATATATCCTCATATCAAGCGGCTTGTTTCATTTCTTTTGGAAAATCTTTCACTTCTTGATGTAGTTTTTGAGCGATAGGCAGTAATCGCATAAAGCTTTCTGTAAATGCTTGTTTGAAAACAATCAATTCTTCGGCACTTAATGATTGCCAAGCTTGTTTGAATTCATTGTTCAAAAGGGTTCTGTCTACTTCGTTGTCAGCCATGAGATACAACGTATAAAACGTTTGTAAAGCCTTATTATCGGTCATTTCATGAACTAATTCATTGACATATTGATATTTATGGATTGTCATCTTTTTCTAAATTTAGTCTTTAAATAATTCTTTGATTTCTTCTCGAATCGCATTCAATTCATCTAATACATCATTGTTATAGGCTTCAAGTTCTTTTTCAGTCATCGTAAAAAGTTCTTTCTGCTCATTTCTTAGGCGAAGTAGAATCATCAGTAAATTTTCTTTTTCTCTTAACTCGTTGAGTTGCGTCGCTTTATTTCTCATAATGTTTGTTGTTTAAACAAAAGTAAGCGTTTTTGTTATAAAATCAAAAGGTTCTCTCGAAGCGACAAAACTATACGTTTTTTGTTTGCTGTACAAATAGTTGTTTTAAACATAAATTTTACGAAATAGATATGATGTCGTTATTGGGCTCTTTTACTGAGAGGGCTTTTAGGTTTCTATCTCTCACGTCAGAGACGTGCAAAATAGTATGTTGTGCCTTTGGAAATGCTTACGAGCGATAGACGTTGTGATAGCGGAGTTTTGCTTGTTATTTCCTTTATCCATACTTCTTCGCCACATAACTCTCCCAACCCATCAAATCCAAATCGCTCTCAATCGTCGAAGATGAATACTTCCAATTTTGTCCTTCTTGTATCAATACGCCGCCAACCGCTTTTTTCTCCAATGTCTCTAAATAACCAATTAAAGCATTGTGCTTGTTCACGGCTTCGCGGTCTGAACCTTTTGTTTTGGTATCGAACAAACCGATTGTTCCGTCTTTGTGCATGATGATGAAATCTACATAAAAGCTGCGGGTTTCGTTTTGGCTGTCTTGATAAGCTATGGCAAAATCGCCTTGACTGTTTTCTCCGTTTTTGTACCACCAAAGTATTGAATCCGTTTTTGTATCAAGGTATGCCATAAACAGACGTTCTGGCTCACTACTGTCTTTTTCAATAAAAAGCGGCTGTAAGGCATGTCGTGTTTTATCGTGTTTGAGTTCTATAAATTGTTCTGTATAAATCCTTTCGCTTGGCACGTTCCAATGAAAATCTTTTATTTTTTGCGTGGTTTTTGAAGCCTTTTGCTTCAATTTATCTTCATAAATCAAGAGTGAATAAGTAATCAATGTTTCAAATCGTCCTTGATTGTTCTCGCCTAAAACTATTTTCATAGCTTCTACCTCATCGTATCCGCAATAAGTCATCAAGAGTTGTTGCAAAGCATAAACCATACGAGGAGTAGAATCTACTGGCGCATATCCGCCAATGTTTTGCCGACAAAATTTATACAAAAGATTTTCCAATTCTATTTTAGTCCTCACTATATCTGCTTTGTTGCTTACCATAACAACTTCTTTTTCACCTGTCAATGTTTCGTCACTGATAATGCGAATAACTATTTTATTAACATCGTTCTCAACAAAGTTTTCTGTTAGTTTTTTACGATTCCGTTCATAAAGGTTTTCAGAATTAAGGTCTTTATCAAAGTTCCATTTTGTTTCTGTTGCTTCAAATAGACTGTTTTTATAATCGGGATTTCCTAAACGATTACGGTCTGTACTTCTATGAATATATACTGAGGGGAGGTCAATCGGTTGATATTCTGGAATACGAATCGCTTTATCCATTGTGATATAACCTAAATCATCTTCCACAATTTTTATTATGTCTTTTGCTAAATCGGTATAAACGTAGCCATAATTCAAAATGTCTTCCTGAATGTAATGTTTCTGTTCGGGCATACGTAATATCCGTCCAACAGTTTGAATTGTAAAACTTTCTTGTTTCAATTCTCTAAATATCAACAAAACGGCAGCTCTCGGACAGTTCCAACCCAATGCAATCGCTTGTTTGAATATCAAGGCTTCTTGATGATTGTTTGGTTTTTCAATATTTTCTAAGTTCGTTTTTTCGTTTGAAAGCCAAACGGCTAATTTTTCGTTTTTTGTTGTAATGCCCCGTTTTTCTAATAAATCTTCAATTGAAAAGCGTATTTGCTTATCGTAACTTGACTCTGTTGCGCTGTCATTCGGCAATTGAATCAATAATAACGGACGAACGTTTGAGTTTTCGCGCTTATAGGCGGCTTCTAATTCTGACAGTTTTGCCAAAGCCATATCTAAAAGTAAGACTGTTGAACCTTTATCATCTTGCTCTTTATCTTTTAAAAGAGGATTCAATGAAACGCTTTTTTTTATCATCTCCTCTTTCACTACTGAGGCGCGAGGTATTTTCACTGTTTGGTCAGCATTTTTGAAAAAAGGTGTAGCAGATACATCAATCTCTATCTTGCCATTGAGTTTTGTTAATAATTCAATCGCTTTTTTGCCTTTGCTTGCAAATAGATGCGCTTCATCCAATAGGATAATAACCTCTGTGCCATCAGCCCGGCAATTGCGGACGTATTCCGATAATGTTTTGCCTTGCTCATTCTCTTTGACATATAAATTGTCTTCTCGACTCACCGATTGCCAGTTGATACACAAGACTTCATCGGCTTGTAGTGATTTATTCGTCACTTCTTCAAATAGAATAGGGCGAATGGTGCGTGATTCTGAAAAATGTGCTTTCAAGCTGTGGTAGGACTGTTCATGCAATTGATTGGGCGCTAACCAGATAAAAGAAACACGTTGACACACCAAATCTTTTCGTGTATTGATTTCCTTTCTCAAATTGTCCATATACGTTGCCATCATCACGGTCTTGCCTGAACCTGTCGGTGCATCAAATATCAACTTCTGGCGTGTGGGTTGGTTGGGTTCTAACAAATCGCAACTGTGCTCGATTAAGCTTTTTACTGCTTTTTGTTGGTACTTTAATTCTTTCATCTGTTTTGCTGTTTTTTAATATCATTGGGAATTTTTTTAAACAAAACAGTTTTCTCTATTTTTATGTCTATATGTCTGTTTACCTTATTGGCTAACCCCAACTTTCAAGTTGGGGTAGAACGCTGATGCTTTATCTCGGCTTTAGCCGTACACGTAGCGTATGGCTAAAGCCGAGATAGTGATTATCGGAACAACTCCGCCATAAATGACGGCGTTAGTCATCTGCTTTAGCCTTTCATTTTAGTGAATCCATACTTAGTTATGAATTCCTCACATTCTTCTGCAAAAGTTTTTTTACTATGATGAACTTCTTGATTCTTGATATAGTCTCTTACTTTATTCACCATTGACTCACTAACAGAAACTGCATAATATTCATCAGACCAGTGCAGTTTATGTTGAAACAAAGTGTTCTTATTCGCCCAAAAAGATGATTCACCTTTCATTAATTGCATCACTTTCGCGATACTTTGTTCTGCATCAAGCGAAATAAGGGCATGAACATGATCGGTATAACCATTTAAAAAATCAATGTATATGCCTTTTTCTTTACCGTTTTCTCTGATGTGTTGAAATAATGTGTAGCGATTGTCTTTTTGTAAAATGGGTTCACGACTCTTTGTGCCCCAAACTGTATGAACCCATATTCTCACGTATGACATAGTAATTGTTTTTTGATTGTGATGAAATTATTATCTAAATTCTAACTAATACTATTTTATGGCTAACCAACTGACTAACCCCAACTTTCAAGTTGGGGTGGTTATGATGATAGTTTATCTCGGCTTTAGCCACGCAAGTGTATGGCTAAAGCCGAAGATGTGGTTATCTGTAAACCTCCAACTTGAAAGTTGGAGTTAGTCATTTGTCTCGTGACTAACCCCAACTTTCAAGTTGGAGTTAGTCACCCTCTGCTGCATCTTCATCTGAAATCACAAACCGCCGCCGCCGCTTTTTCAAATCTTGTAAGATATGGTCATACGTCTCTTTGTATGAATTGGGTAAGGCTTTCAGTTTAATTTTTTGCTCGGTAATATGTTCAAAAGGCGTTGGGTCGGGTTCGCTTTGATATTCAAATGGATAGACCACAACGAGTTTTTCTTTGTTCGGTAGTTGTTCGATGATGTGAACACCGTCAACAATCGCATCATCGGTATAAATGATTACCATGTACTTATCGGCACTTTCCAATACATCGAGGTCGGGATGATTGTCATCTCTAAAGACCAAGTCGGGATGATACCCCCTCAGTATATCGGCTTCTATATCTTCAAAACAGTTTTCTTTTATCATCAACATCTCACGCATTAATCTTGCTAAACGGATGCTGCTGTGTTCATAGGCAAAAGTCCCTCCTTCGGGGGGATTTAGGGGGGCAAGGGGGGCTGCCATTTCGTCAAACCAATCCAAAGTATAATAATGCAAATGATTGTTCGTCAAGCCTTTCACTTCCGTGCCGTTGGGTTTTGTATAACCGTTGATAACCCGCTTGTTGCGCTCATAGCACACTTCTTCGGCTATATTGTTTTCGTTGTTGGTCACTAAGATACATTGGCGGTTGCCACCGTCTTCGGC
>JAYSQG010000363.1:0-23716 GCA_043721685.1 Saprospiraceae bacterium
TAACGAGTAACGAGTAACGAATAACGAGTAACGAATAACCAATAACTACTTTCAGTTTCTTTTTTGAATAAGAGCAGTCAATTCAGCTTCTGATACAACTTTGTTGCCGACATAACATCGTCCAATCATCTGAACAATACCTCGGCGTATGGGTTCTAAAAGTTCGAGTTTAAATATTAAGGAATCACCTGGAAATACTTTATCACGGAACTTACATTTGTCAATTTTCAAGAAATAAGTGTCCCACAATTCATTGTCAGGCACGCCCGTCAAGGCGAGTAAGCCGCCCGTTTGAGCCATGGCTTCCAATTGTAAAACACCTGGAAAAACAGGATTGTTGGGAAAATGTCCTTCAAAAAACCATTCATTCATCGTCACTTGCTTCATAGCGACGATACTTGTAGGGGTTATTTCTAAAACTTTATCTACCATTAGGAACGGATAACGATGCGGCAATTTTTGCATAATTTGCGTCGTATCCATCACAGGTTTTACTGAGGGGTCATATTTTGGAATCCCCCGCTGTTTTTTTTGCTCCGCATAATGGCGTTTTAATACCTTAGCAAAAGCAACATTCGACGTATGACCTGGTTTTTTAGCGATAACTTTTCCTTTGATAAATTTACCAACCAACGCCAAATCGCCTATGACATCCAAAAGTTTATGACGGGCGGGTTCGTTTTGAAAGCGTAAAGCAGTCGTATTCAATACGCCTTCATGCTCGATTTTGATCTGTGGTTTATTGAGTTTTTTAGCCAAATCCGCCAATTCTTCTTCCGACATCATGCGGTCAACGATAACAATAGCATTGTCCAAATCGCCGCCTTTTATCAACCCTTGATCGAGCATAAATTCTAACTCATGTAAAAAAGCAAAGGTTCTGGCGGGTGCTATTTCCAACTCATACTGAGGGGTCGAATCGAGCGAGGCAAACTGCTGACCTAAGACCGATGAATTGAAATCAATCATGGTTGTCAGACAGTATTCATCGGCTGGCATAGCCACATATTCGGCACCTGTATTTTCGTCCTTAAAGGTAATGGTTTCTGTAATATCGAAATACTCGCGGTCTGCATTTTGTTCGTCAATACCGGCTTCAGTTATTTTTTGAACAAAAATCGAAGCAGAACCGTCTAAAATAGGCACTTCACCCCCGTCGATTTCAAGCAAAACATTGTCAATACCTAAGCCTATCAGTGCCGACAGCACGTGTTCAACTGTACTAATTTGCGCATTACCTTCTTTTATGACCGTTCCACGATTTGTTGCGACGACTTTACTTGCATCAGCAATGATAATGGGTGCATCTGGTAAATCAATGCGTTGGAATTTATAGCCGTGATTTTCAGGTGCTGGGCGCAAAGTCAAAGTTACGACTTCGCCCGTGTGTAATCCCACACCTTTGACGGTGGCCGCCGCTTTGATTGTGCATTGTTTCATCCTCATATTGGGTGATTTTTTCTCTTTGAATTTGTGATTTTCGGGGTCAAAGATAGATTTTTTTTGAAATTTTAAGGGTTGTGACGTTTTATTAGTTTGCTCGTTTTAGATAGTTTCCTTGATTTACACCACTAACACAACTATTAGGGTGGCTTCAATCCTTGAAAATAATTATTCTTAATAAATTATTTCAGGCTTTTCCTAATTTCACGCCTTAAGAATCTTGATAACAACAACCTAAATCAATATTTTCATTATGTTTCAATCAGACCTTTTTAAAGGAAAAACGGTGCTCGTTACAGGCGGTGGATCTGGCATTGGGCTTGAAATTGCGAAACAATTTCTTGAGCTGGGTGCAGAAGTTTATATTGCTGGACGCAAAAAAGAGCGACTTGAACAAGCCGTTATGACATTGCACCGATACGGTACAGGCGTAAAAGCCTTCGCTTTAGACATTCGTGACACCGAGAGCATTAAACACCTTGCCGATATGATTGAGACGCAAAGTGGCAAATTAGATATTCTTATCAACAATGCGGGTGGGCAATTTCCTTCACCTGCCGAAGATATTTCTGAAAAAGGTTGGAATGCGGTCATTAATACCAACCTCAACGGCACTTGGTTTGTGACCCAAGAGATGGCAAAACGCTTTTTTTTCAAGCAAAATGCGGGCAGTATTGTCAATATTGTTTTGAATAATTATAAAGGTTTTCCAGGCATGAGCCACTCGGCAGCCGCAAGGGCGGGCATTATGAATTTAACAAAAACCTTAGCCATTGAATGGGTGAGTCGGGGCGTGCGTATCAATTGTGTCGCACCTGGCATCATTCTGTCGTCTGGTTTAGAAAATTATCCAAAGGAAATGGTTGCAGGTATTGAAGCTAAAATACCAATGAAGCGGCTTGGAACGGTCGAAGAAGTGGCTGAACTGACGCTTTTCCTAACAAATGCCGCCTACATCACAGGCGAAACGGTTTATATTGATGGTGGTAATCGGCTTTGGGGCGATATGTGGGAAATATAATTAATGTATATTTATTTGTTTGATAGGATTTTAAGAGAAATTTTAATTTTAAAAAAAATACTAAATAATTGTTATGTTTAAATTATTTGTGACTAATTTTGCAGTATTATATTTATAAACAATTTTTTAACTCATTTTCAAAATTTCATTTACAATGAAAAATCTCTTACACCGTCTTACACCGTCTTATTAGTAATGTTCTGTTTTCTACAATCAATTAACTTTTTAGACGCTCAATCAAAATCTGACCTTTTTACAGTTGTTAAACGTCCCGTTAATTTGACAGATGAGCAGAATGAGATGTTAGCCAAAATTAAAAATTATGAACACCTCAAAAGCGTTACTTATGTCAAAATCGGCGATGTGCTTTCTCTATTACAAGAGAATCCAACAATTTCTTTTCATCTTCCAAATGATACAACAGAGGTCAGTATTAAATTTAGACGATTAGAAAAAAAGAAACAATCGGATTATATTGTTTCGGGAACGTCTGATTCTTATCTTGGAAATCTTCTACTTATCAAAGAAAAAGGACTCATATTTGGAGAAATGAACTATGATTTGAGATATTATCAAATTTATGGTATAACAGAAGATTTGAGTGTTGTATTGGAATTCTCTGAAAATAGACCGAGAGAAGGCTGTGGTAAACAACTACATCTACAAGAGGATTCTACTGCCAATCCTTCTACTGCTGAAATAATACCATCTGCTCCCGAACAAATAATTCCATGTCAAGAAGGAGGGATAGATTTTTTAGGGCTTTATACTTCAAGAACGGAACTGTTAGATGTGAATATTAGACAAAGAATAACTTCTCAGGTACAAATTTACAATACAGGTATAAGTAATAGCGGTATTTCTATATCTGCGTATTTAAATATTGTGGGGTTTTCAGTCTTCAATACGCCTCCTTATCAAAATACTGACCGAAGAAAATTTATCGAAGAAGATTTTACCTATTTAAATCTTATCCTCAATCCAATGGATATGAGCAGCCTAAGATATCAATATAAAGCAGATGTCGTTGGCTTATTTACTGATAAGGATTACCCTGTATTGTCAAGTGCCGCAGAACAAATTGATGCCGAATACTTAACTGCTTACGTTATTGTTGAGAGGTTTGCTGATGGACTTGCGTTTACCCATGAAATTGGTCATCTTTTAGGTGGGCTACATCAAACAGAATTAGAACCTAGGCCTGAAACAACCCATGGATTTCAATTTTCCCGTCCAAATGCTCAAAGCGCGTGGCAAAGATTCTGGGGTATAGATCCTGGCTCTACACCATTTGGTACAATCATGTGTAATCCAAATCAGGTTGACGGCACTTCGATAAGGTTTGCTACGAATTTTTCAAATCCAGATGTTAAAAACAGTGGTGTTTCTACGGGACGTTCGGATTGCTGTAATGTTGCTGCTAAAATAACCTCAAATCATCAAAAATTTTCTGATTTTTATCAAAAATATATTTTCCAAGCTTGGATTAGCGGTACAACTTATGTATCAGGCTTTGGCTTATTTTCTTGGGAACCTCAAATTTATTGCGGTCAAGGACCTTTTACAACAACTTGGGAGGTTAGAAATTACTTGGGTACCACAGTGCAACAAACAGTTGCAGATGATGGTAAATTGAATTTGTATTTCTATTCTGTTGGTTCGTATAATTTTAGAGGTTACATGGATATTACCATGACTGTACGTGGTTCTGATGGTAAAGAAGCAATTTCAAACCTAAGTGTATTCGTGGAACTGCCCCCGGCTTATACGTACTACAAGCTCCAAAGTCCAAAAGAAAACCCTACCGTAGCAACACCCACCAAAAACACCCTCTCTATTGAAACAGTCTCTCCAAATCCTGTAAACAATTTTGCTGTTATTGATTTTGATTTAAAACAAGATACAAAAATGAAAATGTCATTAATAGATACTTATGGAAAAGAAATTATGGTATTTATAGAGGGGGAAATCGAGGTAGGGCATCATCGTCAAAAATTAGATTTGACTAAACCTCCGTCAGGTATATACCTCTTAAGAACTGTAACAGAAACAGAAACTTTAACAAAAAAAATCATTATATCACATTAAAATCAATAAACATGAAACAGAATATTTTTTTTATTTTAATTCTCTTTTTGGCTTTCCAAATAGGTTGTAAAGGAAAAGACATACCTACACCAACAACACCTGAACTTAAATTAGGAACTATTTCTAACTTAGCTGTTAATGGGAATAGTCTTCCCCGTAGTGGTATGGAGCTTATTATTGATGGTCATTATTATTACAGATGTAATACGAGTATTTATGGTCTTTTTATTACGCATCAAACAGTGACATTTACTAATATTCAAGAATATTTTGACTTTTCAATGCTTCCTATTAATCAAACAGGGAAGATAAAACTATATAATTCTCAAGGTATTATAGATACATGTAATTTGACTCCAAGAAGCGACTTTTTTATGATGGCTGGCAAAGATAGGCTTGTAGCAACTTACGACTTATTAAAAACATCGGACAACTATATATTCATTGAAAGTTTTGATAAAACAAAAAACGAAGTAACAGGAACGATGAATGTAACTTATATCGCAAGAGGTACAAGCGAAACCTCAAGAGCTATCTATCCAGATACGCTTCGGTTTGAAAATGCGAAGTTTACAGTTCCTTTGAATAATTAGTATTTTAATAAAAAGCAACGCCTATTTGAGTTATTACACTTAAATAGGCGTTTTTTGTTTTAGCAACACCCCTCAGTATTTTTCTTCTATCATGCACTTATTTATTCATAACGCAGCGACTCGATTGGGTCAAGCCTTGCCGCTTTTAAAGCGGGATAAAGACCTGCAAACAAGCCAACAACGAAACAAGTAACAACGCCCAAAGTTATCCAAGCCCAAGGCATGTGAAACGTACTTTTCATTGCTACCGATACACCCAAACCTGCTAAAACGCCTAAAAGGATACCGACTAAACCACCAAATTGGCAAATCATAATCGCTTCCGTCAAAAATTGAGATAAAATGCTCGAACGTGTCGCACCCAAGGCTTTGCGAATACCGATTTCACGGGTCCGTTCTGTGACACTGACAAGCATGATGTTCATAAGACCAATAGATGCTCCGAGTAATGTGATTAAACCAATCGCAATCGTTGCCCAACGAATTGTCACCGTATTTTCTTTCAAAATAGACAAAAGACCGTCCGATTTGGTGATTTCAAAATCATTGTCCTGACCTATGCGCAGTTTACGAACTTGTCGAAAAAGCCCCGTTGACACATCTGTTGCTGCTTCCATGTCTGTTGCCGTAGCGGTTGACACATTAATATTATAGTCCGCTCCTTTGGAGTCATACACTTGTTTTGACGTTAATAAAGGGATAATAATCGTGCGGTCAGCACCTTGCGAACCACCGCCTGAGCCTTTTGATTTCAAAACACCGATAACACGATAACGGAGGTTGCCAATTGAAATATCGTCGTTGACGGCTTTTTGGTCGTCATTATCGAACAATAATTTAACGATTTCACTGCCAATAATGGCTTTGTTTGCGCCTGATCTTATTTCACCATCTGAAAAATTACGCCCAAAAGTCAGGTCCATACCTTTCACATCCAAGTAGTTTTCGTCAGCACCTGTGACTGAAACGGTTGGATTAGTCTTTTGATCACTTCGTTGCACGACGGCATTGCCTGTGGCGTTTATCGAAATAGTCACCTTCGCGGGATAATCAAAGCGTTCTTTAAATTCCTCTGCTTGGTCAAAATTAATCGGTTCCCCGACTCTTGCACGCCTGCCGCCTCTGTTGCCTTTGATGTCTTGAAATTTACGTTCAATCGTAAACGAATTGCTGCCCAAGCTGTTGAAACTTTCATTGAGCGAGTTGAGTACGGAATCCAATGCTGCCAGTATGCCAACCAAAGACATAATGCCGACAGCAATGATGAGCAATGTTAAAACTGACCGCAAGGCATTGGCGCGGATGGATTCAAGCGCCATTTTTAGTATTTCACTGAAATTCATCATATTTCACAAATTGAGACGGATTTTTACGATTTTTACTGATGGTACATCCCGATTCTTTCGGGAGGGGGTATTTTGCAAATTTACAAAACACGAAAGTCGTTTTTCTGAAAACAAAAGCCGCTTTTGATAGACAAAAGCGGCTTTTTATTGGATGATTGAGGATAATTTATTGTCCAATCAATATCGGTGCAGATTTGCCATTCATAATAATGACTTTGGCATTGGGTGACAAAGCCAACTCTTTTTGCGCTTTTATCTGCTCATATTGGAGCATTTTATCACTCAAACCAGTGGACAAAATGCGTTGATAATCGGCGATACCTTGTGCTTCGACACGCTTTCTTTCTGCTTCTTGCTTCTCTTTTTGCAAAACGTATTGCATCTTTTGAGCATCTTGTTCGGCATTGATTTTCTTTTCGATTGCCTCTTTTACCGATTCAGGCAAAGCAATATTGCGAATCAGCAATTGCTCCAAAGTCAAGCCACGCATCTTGAAAATAGAATCAATATCCTTGAAAATACGCGCTTGAAATTCATCCCGTTTGTTAGAATATAGGTCAATAGCGGTGTAATAAACGGCATTATCACGTATTTTTGTACGTGTAACAGGGCGTACAATCACGTCTTCTATTTCAGTACCGATTTCACGAACGATACGTGGGGCATCAGGTTCGTTGACATGGTACAAAACAGTCAAGTCTATTGTCAATTCCAAACCGTCGGTTGATAGGATGCGAATAGCATCGTCGCCTCGGTTTTTTCCCTCGGTAGTGATACCCGACATGGTATAGTTTTGAGTCCGGGTATTGGTCGTAATGACGGTGACAAGCGGGTTGACGAAATTCAAGCCACTGGGCAAGACTTTGTCTTCGACTTTACCAAAAAGTTTTTGTACGCCCACTTCGCCTGCATCAATTTGTTTGATACAAGCCATCAATAAACCTAAACCGATGACGGCAAAACTAACTAACCGAACACTTCTCGATGTTTGTACGGCTTGGCGATTGTCCAAACCCATTAAAACGTAACTGACGGCTAAAAGAATACAGCCTAAAATAACTAATGTCATGTGTCTTTCTATTTAAAAAAGTGAAAAATTGTTTTTTTATAACCGTTAAGATAACACTTTTTTAACTCTTTCAATCCATGAGGAGAAGTAAAACACGACGGAGTAGGTGAGATAGACGACGAAAAAGGTATTTTTACAATTAAACGTCTTTTGTCTTTCTGTTAAAACTTTGCTTTGCTATTTTTGTTTGAAAAACCAATTAATTACACATTCACTCAATTACGTATTCACACATTCAATATGAAAGTTTCTGTTTTCCGAAAAGCACATTTTAATGCCGCACACCGTTTGCACAACCCAAAATGGTCAGATGAAAAAAATCGTGAAGTGTTCGGTTTATGCAATAATCCCAACTATCACGGTCATAATTATGAACTGGAAGTAAAAATTTCAGGCGACATTGACCCTGAAACGGGCTATGTTTATGATTTGGGCAAATTGTCTAAAATTATAAAAGAAGAAATTGAGCATCGTTTTGACCATAAAAACCTCAATATTGATACTGTTGAGTTTCGTGATTTGAACCCTTCGGCAGAGAATATTGCCGTCGTAATATGGAAAATACTGAGGGGGTGTATTGAACCCGCATTTGATATAAAAGTAAGGCTTTACGAAACGCCACGTAATTTTGTGGAGTTTCCAGCTTCATAAGAGCGTTTTTTTGTCATTCTGAACGCAGTGAAAGAATCTGAATAATTTTCAATACAGATTCTTTCACTGCGTTCAGAATAACAAAAAAATGTATAATTTTATATTTTTTATAACCAATTGATTGGCAATTATTTATGGCAAAAGCGACTCGTTTTTTAAAAAGGAAAGCACTCCAACAACACAGCAAAGAACTAGGTTTTGGTACGACCGACGCCCGCCAAAGAAGGCTGATTAACCCTGATGGTACGTACAATTATGCGCGTAAAGGCTTGTCAGTTTCCCAACAGTTTAATGTTTTTCATTTTCTGATAACAGCAACGTGGTTGCGTTTGATGTTCGTCATCATTTTGTGGTACACCTTGGTCAATGCCATTTTTGTAGCTGTATATTATATGGTGGGCATTCACGAACTGACGGGCATGAGCTATGAAAGTCCTATGGATGAATTTTGGGAGGTCTATTTCTTTTCAGCGCAAACCCTCACGACTGTGGGTTATGGACGTGTCAATCCGATGGGGTTTGGGGCAAGTGCGGTTGCTTCGTTGGAAGCCTTGGTGGGTTTGATGAGTTTTGCCATCATTACGGGCATTTTGTATGCGCGGTTTTCAAAAGCCCCTTCGATTCTTATTTTTTCAAAAAAAGCGGTTGTTGCGCCTTATACCTTACAAGGGCAAGAAATCACTGGCTTGATGTTTCGTATTGCAAATGCCTATAATTCAAGTTTGATGAATATGAACGCACAAGTAACTGTTAGTTTACTTGATTTCGATTCATTGGACGTTACTGGGCAGCCGATTCGCCGTTTTATGGCTTTGGCTTTAGAGCGTGATACGATTACTTTTTTCCCTTCGTCATGGACAATAGTACATCCGATTGATGAAAATAGCCCTTTTTATGGCATGAATCAAGCAGATTTTGAAAAATCATTGCCGGAAGTGATGATTTTGATGAGTGGTTTTGATGAAACTTTTGACCAAAATGTATTTTCAAGATATTCCTATTCGCTCGACGAAATAGAATGGAGCGCAAAGTTTGTTAAAATTTTTGGCTTCGATACTGAGGGGCAGGCAACGGTGGATTTAGGTAATTTGGATACTTTTGAGAAAAAGGAAATTAATCATTTGGTGCCTGTTTTGGAGAAAACGGAATGAGGTTAAAATTCACTAAATACCTCCATTATATTTTCATAAATAATTGATTTTAAATGAATTATATCCATTTTTGCAGCTACACAATAAGCATAATAAACCAGCCGAATATCCATATCCATATCATCGGTTTCAAAAAAAAGTTGTTCGAAAGGAATCTCTAAAACAGTTTTTTCAAATTTTTTATCCCCCCTCAGTATAGCCGCCCCAATTGAGATATAAAAACCATGTTTAAGCAGTTCTTTCAAAATCGTTTCGCTTTTGTTGAAACCATGAATAATCATTGGAACGGTTGGTTTTAGCTTCTTTTTCAAAGCAATTACTTCATTGAAAGCACGGACGCAATGAATAATGACCGGTTTTTGAACCGATTCAGCAAGTCGAATTTGCTTTGCAAAAATATCTGTTTGAAAATCAAGGTTTTCACCTTTTAATTTATCTAAACCACATTCACCAATAGCTACAATATTTTGATTGTCAATGAGTTGTGTTAGTTTTTCAAAACCTTTATCAGCATTTTCTTTTGTCAAAAACCAAGGATGCAAACCGGCTGAGGTAAAATTCCCCCCCTCAGTATTTGGCGGGTTTTCCCATTCATTTTGCGTAATATTTTGAATAGAAATCACATTTTCATCTGTTTTCGGAAAATGTGTATGTATGTCAACGTAAGGTATCATGCTGCAAATTTATATTTTTGCCGAAAAAAACGAATTTTAAAACAAAACTTACCAATTTCGCTTTTTTTTGTCATTCCCAACGTAGTAAAAGAATCTAAATCTATTTTTCTATTCAGATTCTTTCACTACATTCAGAAGGGCAAAAAAAGCACCTAATCAATAAAATCATTATAAATTATGACTATCAACGAAAAACTCACAGCGATACGCAAACTGTTGACCACCAATAACTTAGATGCGTATATCATACCATCAAGCGACCCGCATCAATCTGAATATCCCGCAGCCTTGTGGCAGTCGCGGGCTTGGATTTCAGGCTTTACGGGTTCGGCAGGTTACGTAACCATCACACAATCAACGGCTTATGTATGGACGGACGGACGCTATTTTTTGCAATGCGTAACGGAAACCAAAGATTCTGAATTTGAATTGAAAAAACAAATTCAGCAAGGTGCACCTGAACATATTGATTGGTTGGCAGAAACGTTGCCCGAAAATAGCCGCGTGGGTTGCGACAGTTCATTGTTTTCAGTCGGTCAAGTGCGGAGTATGCAAAAAATGTTTGACAAGAAAAACATTCATCTCGTGACGGACGCCGATTTGATTTCACCAATTTGGAAAGACCGTCCATCATTACCCAAAGCAGAAATTTTTGAACATGACGTGGTGTTTGCAGGCAAATCACGCACAGATAAACTCAATGATATTCGAGCAAAAATGAAAGCGAAAGGGGCTGATTTTCATTTAGTTACGACATTAGATGATATTGGTTGGACGCTTAATTTACGTGGTTCAGACGTGGCGTGTAATCCTGTTTTTGTCGCTTATTTGGTCATCGGTATGGAGCGTTGTGATTTATTTATTGAATCTTCAAAAGTGCTTGCGGACATAAAAACGGCTTTGAACCATGACGGTGTTATCATCAGACCGTATGCGATGGTCAGTGATTTTCTATCACAACTTGATGAAAGTCAGGCAATTACGATTGATTCAGGTAATATTAATTTCCAATTATTTAGCTTATTAGACCGCGTACATGTCATAGAAGGCGAGACGTTTTCCATCATGATGAAAGCTGTGAAAAACGAAACGGAACAACGACTGATCCGTGAAGTCATGGTCAAAGACGGTGTGGCATTGACAAAAGCGTTTATGTGGTTAGAAAAAACGCTGTTGGAACGCACCGTTCAGGAGTACGAAATGGCTTCCATGCTCGCACAATACCGCAGCGATCAAGCGCATTATTTTGGTGAAAGTTTTGATGCGATTATTGGTTATAATGGCAATGGTGCGATTATTCACTATCATCCAGACCCACATCATTCGACAGAAATAGCGCGAAAAGGCATTTTATTGCTTGATTCGGGTGGTCAATACGCCGATGGGACGACAGATATTACCCGCACCATTTCTTTAGACGGTGTGCCAACAGCTGAACAACGCCAAAATTATACGGCTGTACTGAGGGGGCATATTGCGATTGCACAATTGAAATTTCCCGAAGGAACAAAAGGCATTCAGATGGATACTTTGGCGCGGCAATACTTGTGGCAGTTGGGTTTAAACTTTGGACATGGCACAGGACATGGCGTTGGATTTTTTATGAATGTTCATGAGCCACCACAGGGCATCGTAGGCGTGATTAATGCACGCGGAACGACGGCGCATAAATTGGGCATGTTGACGTCGAATGAACCCGGATTTTATAAGGAAGGTGAATATGGTATTCGCATCGAAAATTTGGTTTTGGTGGTTGAAGATCAGGAAACCGCCTTTGGTAAATTCTTCAAATTTGATACAGTTACATTGTTTCCGATTGATACTCATTTAATTGATTTATCGGCTTTAACAGTATCAGAACTTAATTGGATAAATGAATATCATGAACGTGTTTATACTTATTTATCTCCTTTTTTAAATGAATTAGAAATTGTTTGGTTAGAAGATAAATGTATCAAAATTGGGTAGCTAAATTGATTTAAAAAATATTAAAATCAATTTATTGAAACTGTTTTGTTTGATATTTTATTAAATGATAAAAATAGTTTTTAGCGTTATTTTCATTGATTTAGAATGCTTTTAGGCTTAAATAAAAAGAAATCATGTTTGTTAGACATGATTTCTTTTTATTTAGATTCTTTCACTTCGTTCAGAATGACAAAAAGAATATGGATAATAGATTTTGAAAATGATACTAAATTAACGCAAATAGAAACGTTACTTCGATTTATTTAACTCTTTAATTTTAGCGAATAATTCATCTTCATCTCCTGGTACAAAACGACGATGGTGATAAACAATATTGCCTTTTTCATCTAAGATAAATACCTGTGGCAGTCCATTTAACTCACCGGGCATAGTCATCCAGAAAGCCCTTTGATAGTCGTGATAAGACTCAAATTGCCACTCGCTTTGTTTGGTGCGTTTGACATAATTTTCGGCATTTTGAGGAAAATCCGTTGAAATGGCAATCATCCGAAAATCGGCTTCTTTTTTCCAATCATCGTATTTTGATTTATAAGTGCTTAATTCCAAAAGGCAGGGACCGCAAGTGGTCAACCAAAAGACCAAAACGAGTGGTTTTTTGCCTGTTTTCAACAGTTCGGTAGAATTATATATCGCACCCGACGTATCTTTTAAAGCAATGTCAAAAGGGAATATTTTATTGACTTGATTGGGCTGCCGAAACTCTGGCGGTGGCGTTGCCCATACTTTATACTGTCCGAAGGACTCCTTTGGAGAGGTGGTCTCTTTTTTTGCTGTTTGAGCATTCAAAACCAAACCAAAACTAAGCGCGAAAGCGACTAAAACATTTTTTTTCATAGGACTTTTTTTTAATCGTGAATGGTGAATGACGAATGGTAAATAAAAATCTGCCATTCGTCATTCGTGGGCAAAGATACTACTGAATAGCGTGAGAAGTCAAGCGACATTTTACACGAAGTATTTTATTAACATCTTCCAACGACTCTTCGTATGGTTTGTAGAATTCATTATCAGAAATTAAACGCAAAGCGTGGACTTTTGAAGCATCTTTAACTTGCTGAATCCGTTTTGCAACGACCACATCTGTAACAACGACATAGACTTGATTGTCTCTTATCGGTTCGCCGCGCTCTAATTCCTCACAAACGACGATATCACCATTTGTAATCGTAGGTTCCATCGAGTTGCCGCTGATTTCAAAGGCTATCAAATTTCCTTCCATATTTGGTATCGAAAACCGTGGAAAATCCGTTAAATACTGAGGGGTGTCTGGAGATGTTGCATAACCAGCCAAAGCGCGATTGGGTAAAAGGACGATATTTTGTCGTCCATTGAGACCAAATTGCCGGTCAGATTTTGGGCGGGTATTTACGGCTTCATAACCAGGTAGAAAAATGTCGTCAGATGAACCGAAAACAAAATTGGCACTTACACCATATAAGTCAAACAGTTTATGTAGCTGTTCGACCGTAATGTTGCGGTCTCCTTTTAGAATCGAGTTGACGACGTGGTTATAGGTGCCGAGTTTGGCAGCGATGTCGGACTTGCCTTTGATTTTGTTTGTTTTTTCAAGCTCATTATAAACAATTTTGAAACGTTGATTGACGATGCTGTCAGCAAATTCGCCCATGATTTTTTGAAATTTATGGAATGAGAAAAGACGGTTTTATAATAAAGGTATAAAAATGATGTTATGTAATAGAATGAAAGTCAATGTTTTAAAACAAATAGTTGCTTTTAAAAGCCTTTTTATTGCTGGTTACGAACATTTTAAAACAAATGTGTGGATAAAAAATGTTAAAAATAAATTAGAAACTATTTGTTTTATAATCTATTTTTGTTTTAAATTTACACTGTTTTTGAAGCACTGTAAACATAAACATTCAATATCTTTTTGTAAAAATACAAAACGTTTTCAAAAGCATAGATAAAAATGAAAGATTTTGATTTAACAAACGGGCAAGCAACGGAAGGAGATGCAAAGAATCTCCGCGTTGTTTTTAAAAAACACCATACAATGGAGGACTTGATTCGCCACGATGCTCACTCGACCCACAGTTCAGAGTCAATCGAATCATTTACCGAAATGATACAGCGCGTAGTGAAAGGTTGGCAACGACTTTTGGCTGCGATTGAAAATCGAGGCGACTATCTAACTTTTGGTATGCTCACCCGTATTGGTGGTCGGGCATTACTCAAAGTATGTATATTGGGAATAATTATGTTATTGATTTTCACCGATGGGCTTGTTTTTAACGTAGGAAAGCCTATTTTTGCACCTACGAATAACCCAAAGGAGAAAGCGCAACAAAACAAACAGGTACAGGGAAAAGACTACAACACAACTTCAGTATCAATCGGTAGCGGGTTATCATTCAATCTTTCACCCGCGGCACCCGAGGAACTTAAAGAACAAGGTGTCAAAGCATATATCGAGCGTTATTCCAAAGTAGCCGTGGCGGAGATGGATAAATTTGGCATACCTGCCAGTATCACGATGGCACAAGCCATAGTCGAAAGCCGTTCAGGTACAAGCGTTTTAGCGGCTCGAAATAACAATCATTTCGGTATTAAGTGTTTTTCTAAATCATGCCCAAAGGGTCATTGCTCAAATTTTACGGATGATCATCATAAAGATTTTTTCCGGAAATATGCTAATGCAACAGACTCTTGGCGTGAACACAGTCAATTTTTAATGAAATATCGTTATCGGGATTTATTAAAATATGGTAAAAATTATCGCGTTTGGGCTAAAGGGTTAAGAGATTTTGGCTATGCGACAGATAAAAGCTACGATAAAAAACTGATTTCTATTATAGAAAGGTATGAATTATTCAAATTAGATGACTTATAAATCAGTACAATGTGGATTCATTGCAATATAAATCATATTCCCCCACTTTTCTAAACAACTTACTATGTCTAAATTCGTACTAACTGGAGTATTATTGCTTATTTTAGCGGGTTTCCTCCATTACAGTCCATCTCCGGCGACGCAAAGCTTCGAAAATGGCAGAAATGGTGTTGAAACGCTTCTTTTTCCAATCAGTGAGCAAATAAAATTAGCTCGTTTGGAAAAACATCTTTCTCAAAAGGATTTGTCAGACCGTGTTGGTCTTACAAAGTCGAATATTGAGAAGATTGAAAAAGGGCAAGTCGTACCCACAAGGGACATTCTTTTCAAAATTGAAAAAGAATTGAATGTTACGTTTACTCTTGATGGTTATTGACAAAATGCCTTTTCGTGATTTTTTCAATTCAACCTTACGGTTTTATGCGGGTCATAAACAGTGAGGTTGTCTTTGGGTTTCATAAAAATATTAATGAGATTAACTGATACTGTTTTTATGGTATCTGAAAGAATGTTTTCTCATAGTTTGTTTTTTCTGCGAGCCACCTTTCTTTTGATGGGTGGTTTTTTTATATGTTCTAAAAACACGCATTTATGAGTGACTACTGTTTTTTTAGCCTATTTTTGCAACCATTTTTTATCGAAAACGCAGATTTATGCAAAAAAAACTTTCAATAGTCATGCCTGCCTACAATGAAGAGCGGACAATTCAAGGGATTCTTGACCGTATCAGAGCGGTTGAACTTGTAGGTGGTATGAAAAAAGAACTGATTATTACAAATGATTGTTCGACAGATGATACTGAGGGGGTCATTCTGAGGTATCAAAAAGCGCATCCAGAACTTGACATTGCCTATTTTAAACATGCTATTAACAAAGGTAAAGGAGCCGCGTTGCACACTGGTATCAAGGAAGCGACGGGCGACTTTGTCATTATTCAAGACGCGGACCTCGAATATGACCCTACTGAATACAATTTTTTATTAAAACCGATTCTCGATGGTTTTGCAGATGTGGTTTTTGGATCACGCTTTATTGGTGGACAACCACACCGGATTTTATTCTTTTGGCACTCTATTGGCAATAAAGCATTGACTTCTCTCTCCAATATGTTTACCAATTTGAATCTGACGGATATGGAAACATGTTATAAATTGTTTCGCCGAGAGATTATTCAAAGTATGAGCTTAAAAGAAAATCGCTTTGGTTTTGAACCTGAAGTAACCGCAAAAATGTCTCGAATCAAAGGCATTCGTGTTTATGAAGTCGGCATCTCTTATTATGGTCGCTCTTATGCAGAAGGAAAAAAAATAGGTTGGCGAGATGGCTTTCGAGCGATTTGGTGCATATTGAAATATAATATTTGGGCGTGAGCCAGAAATAAAAGGTACAAAAATCAATAACATTTAATCCATGAATTTTATTTTTATAAAATGAATAATACATTTGTTTTCAAGGAGTTAGACATAGAAGGCATGGCGACGCTTGAAGCGATTTCTAATGCGCCGCTATTTAACGAATGGATGTACAAAGTAACGAGCCGCCACTTGACAGGTCGTATTCTGGAGATTGGTTCGGGTATTGGTAACATCAGTGAGCAATATTTGAATGATGGACGTAAGCTTATGCTGTCCGATATTCGGGATAATTATTGCCAATATTTAGACCAAAAGTTCGAAGAAGTGCCGACTTATGCTGGTGTCCGTGAATTGGACTTAGTGCATCCTGATTTTGAACATGAATACGCCGATTTATTGGAAAGCTTTGATGGCGTTTTTGCTTTGAATGTTGTTGAGCACATTGCAGACGATTATTTGGCGATAGACAATGCTAAAAAACTATTGCGTAAAGGCGGGCGTTTGGTGATTTTGGTTCCTGCTTATCAAGCGCTATTCAACGAATTTGACCGTTCACTGGAACATTATCGTCGTTATACTGAGGGGGGGCTAAAAAAAGTTTTTGAAAAAAATAATTTTCAAATAGTTCACAGTCAATATTTTAACTTTGCAGCTATCGCTGGTTGGTGGTTTTCGGGGAACGTTTTGAAAAAGAAAACGATTCCAACAGGGCAAATGCGAATTTATAATATGTTGGTACCGATATTTAAAATTGTTGATAAAATTGTTTTGAATCGGGTAGGCATTTCGGTTATCGTTGAAGGTATCAAATAGTCTTATTTTTATGTCAAAAAAAAAACAAAAACATAAGTCAAGTAAAGTGGGTTTGCCACCTGAAACGGCTGTTTACACTGGACAAGCAGAGGTTGAGCAATCGTTGGTGACAATTGTTCAATACAATAATGCGACTTTTGAAGAAAAAATACTGAAGGGGGTGGACTGTCCGCTTCCGTCGGCTGGAAAAATAACGTGGTACGATACCAGAGGGCTGAATGATGAGTCGTTGATACAACACATAGGTCAAACTTTTGATGTCCATGCTTTGGCGATTGAGGATGTTTTGAATACAACCCAACGTCCAAAATGGGAAGATTACTCAAATGGGATTTTCATCATCGTTCATGCTTTGCGCTATGACAAACGCATCGGTGATTCCGTGACGGAACAAGTGTCTTTTTATCTCGAAAAAGACGTATTATTGACTTTTCAAGAAGATACAGACGATCTTTTTTTACCAATCAGAGAAAGGTTAAATCGGGGTTTGGGAAAAATCAGGCATAAAGGGGCAGATTTTTTGGCTTATACTCTAATTGACTTCATTGTGGATGGTTATATCAATGTCTTAGATGAACTTGAAGAAGAGATTGAAACGATAGAAATTCAAATATTGACTAACTTTACCCCCTCAGTACGCAGCAATATTTATAAGTTAAAACGACAATTGACTGAAATCAGACGCGCTGCTTTGCCGCTTCGTGATGTTGTCAGTCGGTTCTCACGTGAGGAAGGTGAATTCATAAGCCCATCGAATCAAGTTTTTATAAGAGACTTGTATGACCACGTTGTCAGGGTTATCGAAACTGTTGAAAATCAAAGAGATATGCTTAATAATTTGAATGATTTGTTCAATGCTGAACAAAATAATCAGACGAATCATATCTTTAAGGTGTTGACGGTTATTTCAGTGATTTTTATACCGCCAACTTTTATTGTTGGTGTCTATGGGACTAATTTTGATACATTACCAGAACTACATTTTCCCAATGCTTATTTTTTGATGTGGTGTGCGATGATATTGCTTACAATAATGCAATTGATTTTTTTTCGTTGGAAAAAATGGTTATAAAGAAAAATGGCAGAGAAAAATAAAAGATTTAAGAATCCGCAAATCGTCAACCGCAAGTCGGAGCATGAGTTTGCATTCGTCAAAAAATATGAGGCAGGTATCATTCTGAATGGTACTGAGGTAAAGGCTTTGCGCGAAGGGATGGCAAACTTGAAAGACGCTTTTTGTTATTTTATTCGTGACGAATTGTTTGTCAAGAACATGTATATTGCTGAATATGCTAATGGAACGATTTACAATCACGAGGCTCGAAGGCTTCGGAAGTTGCTATTGCGAAATGCAGAGATAAAGGTATTGCTACGCAAAGTGGCGGAGAAAGGACTGACTATTGTGCCTTACCGCCTTTATTTCAATGAGCGCGGTATAGCGAAACTTGAAATTTGTTTGGCAGAAGGTAAAAAGTCCTACGACAAACGCGAAACGATAAAAGACCGCGACAACAAGCGCGAAATGGATAGGTTGAAAAAAATTAAGCTATAAATGACGAAAGATTTTAAGACATAAGACTTTGATAAAGAGAGCTTTTATAAAAAACCTTTCATCTCAAAATCAAACATCTTAAAATCCTTTGTCTTTGTAGGTCTTATGCTATTACGACCGAGTTGAAAGTCCCGAAAGAAGTCTCAACATATTTAGGTGCATCCCAAGCATTTTCCCAAACCTCACCATTGATAAGGAAACGGTATTGGTATTCTTTGCCCGCTTCGAGTTCAAGCGTTGTGCTGAAAGAACCGTCTTTTTGTTTTTTCAATTCTGTACCGTTAACGATGTCCCAGTTATTAAATTCACCGACAACTGCCACTGTTTTAGCTGTCTGAACAGCCTCTTTTGGCAAGGTGAAAGTTACTTTAGTTGTAGTTGCTTTAGTCGCTGCTTTCTTAGGTGCTTTTGTAACTGCTATTTCTGTAGGTGCTGTTTCTGCTTTAACCGTTGCTTTCTTAGGTGCTGCTTTTTTTGGAGCTGCAACAGTTGCTGCGGGTATTGCAGTTTCGGCTTTAGGTGCTGCTGATTTTTTAGTAGCCATTTGTTAAAATAATTAATTGATTAAAAAAATCTGTTTAAAAATAAGTTGTTGTTTTGAGATTGAAAAGGTTACAGTCGGGTGATTTTGTGGTATCTCGTATGGAGTGTTTCGGAATTAAACGTTTATAATTCAAAGGTTCTAAACTAACTTCTAGTTTATATAACGTTTTAGAGACCGAGATAGTGTACTTTGGACACTCTATTTTTTTGTTTTTTTTTCGAAAAAAATAATGACACAAAATATTATATGGCTCTTTTTTGTAAAAAATTTTACATAACTAATTGATAACCATTGTTTTATTGTATCTTTAAAGTTTCAATTTTTTTTTCAAAAAACTTGTAATTTTATTTACGATTTTTTGATAAAAAAGTTGCAAAATATAATTTTGTACAAAAAATTAGCTTGTTTTTTGAATGACAATCAATTTTGACGGGGAATACTGAGGGGGGACGAATCTCAAATTATGTAAAAAAAAATAAAGGGCAAAACGTGTTATCACGTCTTGCCCTTTTGAACCTTTTTTCTAAGCATTTATGCACCCAAATAATGCTTCAAAAGTTTGCTTTTAGAAGCAGATCGCAATTTATTGATGGCTTTGTCTTTGATTTGACGTACACGCTCCCTTGTTAAGCCGAACTTGTCGCCAATATCTTCTAAGCTCATCGGATGTTCAACGCCGATACCGAAGTAAAGACGAATAACATCGCTTTGACGGTCAGTCAATGTGCCCAATGAACGCTCGATTTCACGGCTTAAAGACTCTCGGTATTCGAGATGTGTATCTGTGCCAGGTGTCGTACTGTTTTCAAGTACGTCTAGCAGAGAATTGTCTTCACCTTCCACGAATGGTGCATCCATAGATACATGGCGTGCAGCTACACCGAGGGTTGTTTCAACTTCGTCGGTCGTGATTTCAAGCATCAGAGCGAGTTCATCGGGCGTTGGTTCACGCTCGTACTCTTGCTCCAATTCAGAGAAAGCCTTATTGATTTTGTTGAGTGAACCCACTTTGTTCAATGGCAAACGGACAATACGCGATTGTTCAGCCAAAGCTTGCAAAATAGATTGACGAATCCACCAGACGGCATAAGAAATGAATTTGAAACCACGTGTTTCATCAAATCTTTGAGCTGCTTTAATCAAGCCTAAATTGCCCTCATTAATGAGGTCAGAAAGGGAAAGACCTTGATTCTGATATTGTTTAGCAACAGAAACCACGAAGCGAAGGTTAGCTTTGGTCAATTTTTCAAGGGCGATTTGGTCGCCTTGTTTGATTCGCTTAGCTAAATCAACTTCTTCTTCGGGTGTGAGGAGGTCCACTTTACCAATTTCCTGTAAATATTTTTCGAGCGATTGGCTCTCACGGTTGGTAATGGACTTTGTGATTTTGAGTTGTCTCATGCCTGAGAATAGGATTTATTTTATATTATGCCAAAATGAATGTTTGTTTTTAGTTGATTGTTCTCGTCTGTTTCTTAATGTTTTGCAAATATTATCATGAAAGAGTAAAAGTAAAATACCGTTTTATGTTTATTTTAGACTACATCAATTGGCTTTTTGTGAAAAGTGGGGCAAAGGTACGATTTTTTAGACACTTTGTCAACATATCCACAGTTCAAAAGACTTTAATTAATCACTTTCGTCACAAAATTTTATTTTGGAATAAGAGCATAAAAAAAATTATTTTTTGAATTAAAATCCTTTTTTCCTATTTATTGAAAAAAATAAACCTTTTCTTTGGCGGAATCAGTGAATTTATTTTTATTTCGCCGATATTACTGATATAAGGCATTTTTAGCCTAAAATCTCCATTTTCATTTATTTGAACCGACCCTACAAGGTCACTAACTTGTTACAATTATTATGGCTGTAAAAAGAGTGATGTTTAAGATGGAATTCATCTTTCGCGCTTCGCCGACTATTGTTTATCAATTTTTAACCACACCGGCTTGCTTAGTTCGTTGGTTTTGCGATGAAGTAGATATCAGCGGCAATGTTTATACCTTCTATTGGGATGGTGACGAGCAAGTTGCGACGCTCGTTGAAGATTGGGAAGACGAACTCCTTCGTTTTGAATGGGAAGACGCGCCTTCGCCCAACGAATACCTCGAATTGAATATCTCCAAATCGGGAATTACAGAAGAAACTGTACTGAATATTACTGACTTTTGCGATGTCAATGATGACAAAAATGCCCGAATGCTTTGGGAGTCTCAAATCGCTCAGATGCGTGTCGCTACAGGAGGATAGTCAATGGTCATTTTGTCATTGGTCATTATTGTTTCATACTGAATGACTAATGACTAAATGACCAATAAGTTACACCCCCGCATATCAGAGTTGTCTAATCTGCCCAATACCTCGAATTGCCTATCCGCAAAAACGCGACCTAAATCATCGGTCGAGATGAAGCTACACGTATCTAAATTGCCTAAGTCAATAACATTTATCACGCCCAATTGACCATTTTGGGTTGTTATACTGAGGGGGTCATTTATTTCTCTTGTCACGACACGCATCGTTGGCGTTGGTTCAAAAATGCCATTTTGCTTGGAATATCCTTGTGAAAACAATTCTGTCATGCCATATTCGGAATGGATATGCGTACAGTTAAACCCTTTTCCCAAAACGTCATGCAATTCCGCACGTATCATTTCGCGCCGCCGCCCTTTCATGCCGCCTGTTTCCATGACGATTAAGTTTGGGAAATCAATCGCATGGTGTTCAATAAAATCCAATAAAGCAAAGGTGACACCTATCAATATTGTCGGTGTATGTCGGTCACGACACCCCCTCAGTATTTCGGCTAATTCAGTATGATTATTGAGGAAAAAACCGCTTTCAGAATACTTTGAGCGTTTAATAAATTCTTCGACCATCGTAATCAAAGATGACCCCGTCCTTTCCAAATAGGAGGGCAGCAAACCCAAAATGCAATAGTCCGCTACGCAACCGTATTGTTCTTCAAAACCAAGCATGGAAATGTCTTTGTAAAACGCTAAATCGCGTACAAAATGCTGACTTGTAGCCGCACCTGTCGTTCCCGAGCTGGTAAAAACCGTTTCGGATACCGTCCAATCGCCTGTTTTGATTGTTTGATTTTTAAAAAATTGAATGGGCAAAAATGGGATGTCGTTAATGGAAGAAACTTTTGAAAACTCTTTGCCCAGCAGTGAACAATACTGACGGTAAAAGGCGTTATATTTGTACTGGTAGCTGAATACGTCAAAAGCTAAATCATCAAATGCCGTTTTGGAAACAGCGTCATTCACTTTTGGCGTTCTTAGTGACCGTATCTTTTTTTGTAAAATATCTCTCAAAACAATAAATTTAACATTCAGACAATGAAAATAAAAAGATTACTCTATCTCGTTTTGTTTGTGGCTTTTGCAACCTGTATTCGCCCACCTGACTACCCCATTGAGCCACAAATAGAATTTGTCGGCATGACTAAAACGACGATGCGACAAGGGTTTGGTTCTGAAGATTCTGTTTACTATACATTGTCATTCACTGATGGTGATGGCGATTTGGGCGGTGTGAGTGGTAAAGACAGTCTCAATGTTTTTATCACCGACAGGCGCAGCAACAAACCCGTCGAGCAGACTTTTAGGATTCCCTTCGTGCCTGAGGCGGGAGCTAAAAATGGCATCAGTGGTGAAATTCGCTTCTTGATGTTTACAACGTGCTGCCTTTCCCTCGAACCATGCATCGCCACGCCTTCGCGCCCAACCGATACGTTGTCTTACGACATCTACATCAAAGACCGAGCAGGTCACAAAAGTAATGTCGTTCAAACAAAACCTATCATTTTGCTCTGTAAATGATAGTGGATAGTGAGACACACTATCCATTATCAACTATCAACTAACTAATAGTTTACAAAACAGCGCTCAAAACTGCCATCGTCATAATAATCCACTATGGCATAGGCGGGTGGGAAATCTTGAAATGCACCGCGCCACCAGGCACCACAGACGGCGCCATTACAATAATAGGTAATGCCTAAATATTTGACTTCATCTTGCAAATGCACGTGTCCACTTAGGCAAACACGGATATTTGGATAGTTTTTGAAGAGTGTTTTTAATTTGAAAAAATCGGTGTGCATTTGATTCTTCTTGGTGACGAGGTCGCCATTGGGTTCTATGTGCCCATAAAACAAAGCCGAACACATGGCTAAAATAGGTACATGACTGACAATGTTGATATGCGTCGTAGGCGGACACGTTTTGAGTTCATTTTCAAGCCATGCGTATTGTTCCATATCCAAATAGGCAACGTAGCCACCAGCTTGATTGAGTTGAACGGAATCCAATATGATAAATTTCCAGCCTGAGCGTTCAAAACTATAATACCGTTTGGGTAAACCCAGTTCTTCAATCGCCCACTGCTTGCCATAGAGTTTGTCGGCTTGTAAACCATTAAATTTACTGAACCAACCCCAAATATCGTGATTGCCGATAGCATGAACGACAGGCAATGAATTTTCTGCCTTCAATATCGTTTTATATACTTTCCATTGTGCCGCTGTTTCCTCCTTCGTTTTTTCAAGCGCATCCATAATACTATCGCC
>JAYSQG010000364.1:0-2917 GCA_043721685.1 Saprospiraceae bacterium
TACAATCACCCTTTTACCTAAAGGGCTTCCGTAACTTTATTTTGATACCGTACATAGGTAATTATGAATGAGTTACAATCACCCTTTTACCTAAAGGGCTTCCGTAACTCTACAAAAAGGGTTAAACGATTGGTCATCAATACGTTGTAAAGGAAAAGACTCCGTAAAAAACAACGCAAAAGGATTGAGTATCTGTCAAAATACAACATAAATAAAGGTTTTTTAGGTAAAAAAAAGAAAAACTCCGCGCAGATAAGGCATTGAGGGTCAATGTCTTACAAACACAAAAACAAAGATAGTAAATAAAAATATCATAGTCCTATTTTAGGTTCTCTTATATGCACACCCAACTTTCATCCGTTTATCAAATCCAACCGCGCATTTCTGTCAAATCAAGGCTATTTTTTTAGAACGGGCGGCGTTATTGCAAAATCAAATGCCAATATCTTCCACGCAAATACCCCCCCTCAGTAAAAACCCTAAATTGACGAGCAAATTATATACTTAAAACATTTATTGTTGGGAAAGAGAATCAAAAACTCAAAAAAAGTATAGTTTTGTCTTGATATTTTATTGAAAAACAACAAAATACCTACTCTACTATGCAAGAATCTTATAAAATACCCAGATTGCCCCTTTCAATCGAAATAGAAACCAAAGCTGTTTTAAAGCAAGCCGCCGCCGCACATCGTTAATTTAGCGGAAGTGAGAAACTTGCGGAGAATGAGCAGAATCACCTCCTCCGTAGAACTATCCATAATTGTAAAATCAACATTTTTTTAAAATTGATTATCTTTGTGGTTCAATATTGAACAATATATATGAATATTTCAACAATAAAATATGAGTTACAAAATATCCTTTCAGGAAAGAGCGAAGTTAGCCATGGAGAACCTATCCAATCAATCACCCGTTACCTACGAGAAAGCCTTGGAACAAGTGAAAAAACTAAAGAAAATGAGTCAAGCAAAGGTGAAGAAACAAAGAAACTAATGGGCAACCATCAAAATGCCCCCCTCAGTATCAGCGTAAATTTGTGTGGCAAATTGTATATTTAAAAAACACGCAAAAATGGTCATAAAAGCGATAAAAACAAAAACAGACTACAATAAGGTATTAGAACAAATTGATACATTGGTGGATTGTGTCGAAGGGTCAGCAGAAGAAGACCTTTTAGAAGTGCTGTCTATTTTAGCCGACGATTATGAAAATAAACATTATCCGATTACTGCACCCGACCCAATCGAAGCCCTAAAACTGCGCATGGAAGAGTATAAGGTTTAAATATTGTCAATAAAGAAAACCCCAATATCCACTTTGAAACGTGAAAAGAAAGGTGTATTTTTGTTTTAAAAATAAATCATATCATGTCCTTAACTATTAATTTACCAACAAGCGTTGAGCAGCAATTTCGCAAGGAGGCGACTACCCATGGTCTTAGCCTTGACAACTATTTATTGCGTTTACTTCAACAAGCCTCTAAAATATCTCAAAAACAGCTGAATTCAAATCAATATTTAGAAAGTGAGCTTTTGAAAAAGATAAATTTGGACATTTCAGAAGAAGAATGGATAAGTTATCGGCATCTTATTGGTTTAATGCGTGCAGAAAACTTAACTAAACAGGAGCATGAAACCCTTGTGGCATTAGGCGACAAAATAGAAATAGCCAATGCACGGCGCGTAAAATATCTTTTTGAATTGGCAGAGTTACGCGGTATTTCGGTGGAAACATTGATGAAAAATTTAAGCATTGAACCCATCGAAATATGAAAGAAAGCTTAAAAATAGCCGTCCGAGAACGTGCACTACTTTGTTGTGAATATTGCTTGGCTTCACTCTTATTTTCAACTGATTTTTTCTCAATTGAGCATATCTTACCCATTTCAAAAGGCGGTTTAACGGAGCTTTTCAATCTTGCTTTTTCCTGCCAACGCTGTAATATCCATAAATTTACAGCTACCCAAGCCATTGACCCAGCAACAGGCTTAATGGCTGCGCTCTACAATCCAAGAACGGATAACTGGTCTGAACACTTTGAATGGTATGAAAACTACACCATCATTAGAGGCATTAGCCCGATAGGTAGAGCAACTGAAAAGCGGCTTGTACTCAATCGAATGGGCGTAGTCAACCTGCATAAAGTTTTAGTTGAGAAAGGCTATCACCCACCTTATTAGCAGATTCCGTAAAATTAAGCGACTCGCTTCAATTGAGTCGAAAACTCAAACAGCAAACCACCATTGAGAAAATTGGAGAATACGAATTGGCAAAGTAAACGTCCTCACAGTATTTTTACAATTTTTTAAGTTCATTTTTAATGAAAATTTCTAAAGTCTTTTTATTAGTTCTAATCAATATTTAGACACAAAAAGGAGGTTATTATGCTCAATTCGGGGGACACTGCCCCCTGAATTGAGTACCGTTTAAACATAAAACCCGCATATAAATTTCTCAATTTAGACGACAATATCTTCGGCGCAAATGCCTTTATTTTTGGAACGCACGGCGTTATTGCAAAATGAAATGGCAAAATCTTCCGCGCAAATGGGCATATTTTTGGAACGGATGGCTATATTTTTGGAACGCACGGCATTATTGCAAAATGAAATGGCAATATTTTCGGCGCAAATGGCGATATTTTAAATCCTGATGGCGATATCTTCTGCGCAAATGGCGATATTTTAAATTCTGACGGCTATATCTTCTGCGCAAATGGCGATATTTTAAATCCTGACGGCTATATTCTCCGCGCAAATGGCGATATCTCAAATCCTGATGGCGATATTCTAAATTCTGATGGCGATATTTTCTGTATCAATGCCTTAAATGAAAAATGCTTTTGCTAACATGCAGATGGGTCTGTTCAAAATGCCGTTGTGTGCACCTAAAATCTAAATCTTACTCTTTTCATTCGC
>JAYSQG010000365.1:0-25723 GCA_043721685.1 Saprospiraceae bacterium
CTTATCAAAACTGGGCAGAATTGGAGCGCGAGACGCAGGAAAAAGTCTATTTTGAAACAGGTATTCTCTATTTTGGTGAACAAGGCGATGCTTTATTGAACAATATAAAAAATTCTGCAAAACTGCATGACTTGAACTTAGAGACTTGGAATATGCCGATTGCTAAACAAAAGTACCCACAATTTGAAGCGATACCCGACAATTGGGAAAGCCTTTTTGAACCAGAAGCGGGTTTTTTATTGGTTGAAAAATGCGTGAAATTACATCTGCAACAGGCTTTGAAATGGGGCACTACACTAAAAGCAAGAGAAAAAGTGACGAATTGGAGAGAAAATACTGAGGGGGTAGAAGTGACAACTGATAAACATAAATACCATGCAAAAAAGCTCATTTTCACAGCTGGTGCATGGACAGATAAATTGTTACAAGACTTAAATGTGCCATTAATAGTCACTCGGCAGATTTCAGGGTGGGTAAAACCCCAAAATTGGGCAGATTTTACACTCGATAAATTTGTTTGTTGGGGCATAAATGACAAAGAAAAAGGGCTGTTTTATGGTATGCCGATTTTGAACAACGAAGATACGAGTGGACCTATCGGTTTAAAATTGGGTTGCCACCACCATGGAGATGTCGTCAATCCTGACAATGTGGATAGAAATATTTATGAAGAAGACGAAAGAACTTTTCGCCAAGGTCTCGAAAAATATTTGCCCTCTGCCAATGGCGACATTTTAGCCATAAAAACGTGTCTTTACACCAATACACCCGACGAGAACTTCATTATTGACCATCATCCCAAGCATAAAAACGTGATTTTAGCTTGTGGTTTTAGTGGACATGGCTTTAAATTCGCCTCAGTGGTTGGCGAAATTCTATCTGATTTAGCCATCAGTGGGCAAACTGAACAACCCATTGGGTTTTTGAGTTTGAAACGATTTGCTGTCATTAATTAGGAGACCACAGGTTGGACTGATACGACGGATTTTTACTGATTTTTCTTTAAATCTGTATGAAAATCAGTCGTATCACTCCAATCTGTGGTCAAAAAAACTAAGCCATCACATGCCCCAAAAGACTCTCAAACATCAAACGGCCGTCTGTATTACCCAATTCTGTCTCCGCTGCACGTTCAGGGTGTGGCATCATGCCAAAAACATTGCGTCCTTCATTACAAATACCTGCAATATCGAGCATTGAACCGTTGGGATTTGACCCCTCAGTAAAATTGCCTTCTGCATCGCAATATTTGAACAAAATTTGGTCATTCGTTACCAATTTTTGCAAAGTTGCATCGTCTGCATAATAACGACCTTCGGCATGAGCGATAGGGATTTTGAGTGCTTTTGTCAAGTCCAAATCAGCTGTCAAAGGCGAATTGTTTGTCGTTGGTTTCAAAAAAACATTTTTACAAATAAATTTTTGATTCACATTCCGAAGCAATGCACCTGGCAATAAATGGGCTTCGCATAAAATTTGAAAACCATTGCAAATGCCAAAAACAAAGCCGCCCGCATTGGCAAATTCGATAACAGCAGGCATGATAGGAGAGAAGCGGGCAATCGCACCGCAGCGCAAATAATCGCCATAGCTGAAACCGCCTGGCACGATGATACAATCCACATCGGGCAAAACAGTTTCTTTATGCCAAATCTTCACGACATCTTTACCCATAACATCACCTAAGACGCGTACCGCATCGTCGTCGCAATTTGAACCTGGAAAAACGAGAACACCAAATTTCATAGTTTTGATATTTAATATATTGATTGTCAATTTTTTATAAGAAATACTGAGGGGTGTTAATTTTGTAAAAACTGCACATCTACCTTAACCGTATCAGAAGTACCCATCAACTTTTGAATCGTAAAAATAGAATAACCTAAGTGATTGTCGTAATGCAAACGTGTTTCTGCCTTTGTCGCAACGGTTTCATCGGCATTTAAAATATCAATTGTCATATCTACTTTTGACATCGGGTCATTAACGACAATGCTTCGGGTTTTTAAGTGGTCTTTCAAAGCATAATATTCTGAAATTGACCCATGATTGCCAAGCGGTGTTGTTTTCACCATATAATAGTCTGACCACGCTGGACGATTGATATCAGAAGCGATAAACGGAGCAAGTTCTTCTTCAAAATTCAAGTTTTCCAAAACTTTTTCCTCGCTTTTGCCATTCAGCGTCACCGTTTTTTTGACCTTTTTCACATCGGTTTTCAAGCGGTCAATTTCTGTTTTGAAATAACCTTTGAGGTCAAAAAAGGCTGTTTTTTGTCCTTTATACTGTGCTTGCATCCCGACTTCTCGGGAGGGGGGGGTATTTTGACAAGATATGACTGAAAATGCCCATAAAACAACAACTAAAAATTTATATAATTTCATTTTTATTCTAAACTTTATCTACATACCAAATTGGCTTTTCAAATAATATCTGTAAACAACGCACAGATTAGAAGGTTTTTCATAGTAGTTTTTTAAACCCACTAAGTCTTCACCATCAGCAGTTGCATTTCTGATTTCTTCCCAAACCACTTTTCTGATTTTCTTTAACAACGGTGCATTCAAATTTAAAACGTCTATTGTTTGTGTCGCTAAATTATTCGTTTTATCGGCTTCTAATATGTCGCCATCAGCCGTATAAATGAATTTTCCTTCACATTCTTTATCCGTTGTTGGATTGATTATTTCAGTTGTTTTGTCAATATGTCTCATAGATTTACCGTATTGAGGGTTCTCTTTTTCATATTGATTAATCGGTTTATTCGGACGATATCGAGGTCTAAAAAAGGGTCAATTTGCCCTAATTTTTCCGTCAAAATCATTTCAGCCGCTTCAATATTATTGGATTCAATCAGACTATAAACCTTTGAAATAAGCACATCTATATTTTCACCCCCCTCAGTATTTGGGCGTATTGTACCTCGAATTTCTTCCGTTGCTCGATTGGCATCTGCGCCAAAAATATTGTCTTCAAGGCGTGTAATCTCACTTTTTTCAGCATCAATCCACAAAATATCTATTTTATCACTCGGCACACTCGATAAAACATAAGGCGAATGAGAAGTGATGATAAAGCGCACATTTGGAAAATGCTTGACCAAACCTGCCAAAATGCGATGTTGCCAAGTCGGGTGCAAATAAGTATCTATTTCGTCAATCATACAGATTGCGGGCAGCTTCGTGAAGTCTTCTTCGGGCAAGACGATTTTACCATATTCCCAAAGGCGTTTCATAAAAAAACCTATCCAACCGATGACGTTTTTGTAGCCTTGACTGACTAAACTAAGTGGAATACCTTGTGGGTTTTGAACAGTCCGAACACTATAATCAAAAGAATCATCTGTTTGAATTAGCTCTATTTTGTCTCCTGTTATATCTGAAATAACTTCAAATATTTTGTCTCTAACAAACCGATTTTGCTCCTTTTCTTCGTCTGTAACATAAATTTCAGGTGATGTTAACTCAATTATCCATTGACGAATAATAAAAAAACTTGCATCGTATAGATTAAAAACTAAACTTTCTATATCAGAAATTATTGGTTCTGATGCTAACCGTATCACAGATTGTTTAATCTCTGTAACCTGTTGAGCAAATCCAACTATTAGGTGAGTTAGCAGAATATCCCCTTTATTAAGTAAAAAGATGGGTCGCTCTGCTTCTAAATCATCGTCAATACTTGAAGGACTAAACGTTATACGGTTATGAGTATCAATAGTATTCACATTGTAATAAAGTTCTATTAACCCACTTGATGAATAATGAGATTTAGTACCTGCTTTATTAATCCGAAGTAAATTTTTTAATTTAAGGATATATTTTTCATTAGGTGGGAGTCCATTACGCTCTTGTTTAAAAGGATAAACGCCTGTAAAACTCAAAGCCAATGCCTTCAATATTGTACTTTTTCCACATCCATTATTGCCAATAAAACAAGTGACTTGTTTTGAAAAATCAATTCTTAATTCGTCAAAACGTCCAATATTTTTCAATATTAGAACAGACGGTTTAAGCGCATTTTGAAGAGCATCATTAAGGTTTTTATAAGAACCTATATTTTGAGTAGCTCGCCACCGTTCAATACTTTGAATTGATTCTCTAAACTTTTTAGCATCAATATCAGGAAAAAGTACCTTTTGTTCATCATGTACTCGTAAAAAAGCATCAATAACGGGTTTTTCAAAACTTAAAAAGTATTCTAAATAATCTAAATACTGAGGGGTCTTGTTACCATTTAGCTTGTTGTAATTTTTTGACCAAGATTTAGTTTCGGTTACTTTAACCGTTTTTTCATGTAATTCATTTTTCTCCATTCCAAGAGCCTTACTCAAATCTTCAAATAATGGAATTGTTGTACTATTTGTTTCATAATAAAATCGAAGATTACATTTTCCATTTTGAGATATAATAAAACTGATAATAGGCGACCTTGCATCATCAGGAATGTTTTTTCCTACATTATTAAAGGCATTCCAAAAAGAGACAGTTAAATAATCATCATTCCCATAAAACCAATACCCTTTTTCTAATCGTTCATGTCGATTACCTGAACGCAATATGAACCGTAAATCAGGGTTTTGCTGATTCTTTTTAATGAGAAATTCCCATACGGCATCGTGTATTTCATTCATTTCCATAAATTCTATTTTTTTACAAAATTAGAAAACAATTAGAAAAAGGGTATTTTTTTTATCCTTCAATCAAAACTTCACCCGTCATTTCCGCCGAAGGTGCAACGCTGAGTAAATGCAACATAGTCGTTGCAACATCTGCCAAACGACCATTTTTAACCGTTTTGCCTTTTGCATTTTTTGATACAAAAATACAAGGCACTGGATTCATGGAGTGCTGCGTATTTGGTGAACCATCATCGTTTATCATATAATCAGAATTGCCGTGGTCAGCGATGACTAAACAATCGTAATCATAATCCAAAGCTGTTTTAATAAGCCGTTCCGTACATTCTGATACAACTTCTGCCGCACGCATCGCTGCTGTGAAAACGCCTGTGTGACCGACCATATCTGTATTGGCAAAATTCAAACATATGAAATTGGGCTGATTTGCTTCAATTTCTGCTATGGTTTTGCCCGTTATTTCGTAGGCAGCCATTTCAGGTTTGAGGTCATATGTAGCTACGTCTTTTGGTGAGTTGCCCATTATTCGTTTTTCACCGACAAAAGGCTCTTCGCGTCCACCACTTAAAAAGAACGTAACGTGTGGATATTTTTCGGTTTCAGAGACACGTAGTTGGGTCAAACCCGCATCTGCAATGACTTCACCTATTGTATTTGTCAAGTTGTCTTTCTCAAAAAGGACATGTACATTTTGATATTTTTCGTCGTAACGTGTCATCGTCACGTAATAGACGTTTAGCTTTTTCATACCAAATTCAGGAAAGTCTTTTTGAGTTAAAACTTCACTGATTTCACGCGGTCTGTCTGTTCGATAATTGAAACAAATAACGACATCACCGTCTTTAATGACCCCCTCAGTATTGAGTATCATGGGTTTCAAAAACTCATCAGTTATGTTTGCAGCATAGTTTTTTTGCATCGCTGCGGCAATATCTGTAACAGGTTCGCCCACGCCATTGACCATTAAATCATAAGCCAATTTGACACGTTCCCAACGTTTGTCCCTGTCCATCGCATAGTAGCGACCAATGACAGAAGCAAAGCTAAAAGGTTGACTGCCAATATGTTCAGTGATGTTTTGAATGTAGCTCAAACCACTTTTAGGGTCACAATCACGTCCGTCGGTGAAGGCATGAATGTAGCCACGACACCCCTCAGTAGCGGCGATGTCAATCAAGGCTTTGAGGTGGGATGTATGGCTGTGAACGCCACCGTCGCTGACCAAACCGATGAAATGAATGGGTTTGTTATTCGCTTTTGCATAAGCAATTGCTTCTTGCAAGTGCTTATTTTGCACTAATTCGTTGAGCCGAATGGCGCGGTTGATGCGGGTCAACTCTTGATAAACGACGCGACCAGCGCCAATATTCATGTGTCCGACTTCGGAATTGCCCATTTGTCCTTCGGGTAAACCGACATCTTCGCCATAAGTGATGAGTTCAGAACTTGGATAATTGACATAAAGCGAGTCAATAAATGGTGTGTGTGCAAGGGTGATTGCATCGGCTTTACGTTTCAAGCCATGTCCCCAACCGTCGAGGATGATAAGAAAGGCGCGTTGTGATTTCATGGCGCAAAGGTAGTTTTACGATTTGAGTTGACCGCTTTGTAGGCTTAGGTTTTTTATGAAAATTAAAAAAAAGTACTCTTTTGCCCCTAATTTGAAAATTTATTACCTTCAAACTCAAATAAATCTTTAATCGTTTTACCTTTGCGGCATTATTTTTTCATTTGAAAAATCTCCCTCTTTTATAAATCACTCGAAGTTAAATCATTCGACTCGTAAACGACAATCATGGATCTTAAGAAAGTATTCAACGAAAAGGGCGAAGCACTTAGCCCAATTTTGCCACAAGGCATGAAAAATTATTTAATTGATATTGACGGAACTGTCTGCGACGACGTGCCTAACGAAGAGCCTGAGCGCATGGGAACGGTTTTGCCTTATCCTGATGCCCTCAAAATCTTGAACAAATGGTTTGAAGAAGGTCATGTTATCTTCTTTTTTACTTCTCGCACAGAGGAACACCGCGAAGTGACAGAGACTTGGTTGGCTCGTCACGGCTTCAAATATCATGGCATTTTGTTTGGTAAACCACGTGGTGGCAACTATCATTGGATTGATAACCACATCGTAAAAGCGACTCGTTTTAGAGGCAAATTCACGGATTTGGTAGTTAAACAACATGAAATCGAAGTGTTTCACGACTGATTAAGTGAAAAACGATAAGTGATAAATGAAAAATGCCAAGCGTTGTGACGTTTGGCATTTTTCGTTTTTACAAAATTGTTATCGTTTGTATTGCGGTTTTGTGGCTGTCGTTTTTAAAAACCATACACAAACAGAGAAAAATTCTCTGTGTTGCATATATTTGAAATCTTCGTAATTTTTTTCGGTTTTACTTTCCCAAAATTCAATTTCTTTATCAAAATCTTTCTTTGTCCAATCTCTAATTGCCTTGTTTTTTTTGAGTCTGTCAAGTGTTGCATCTATTTTGTTTTTTCTAAAAGCCTTGTATTTTTCGTCATTCAAATTGAGTTTTAAAAGGTCTTCTTCAACTTGAGGGTCTTCTTTAAGTGGTTTAATAGAACCATTAGAATTGTAGGTAATTAATCTTTCACAGTTGATATTTGTAGGATATAATTTGGTTAATTCTGTTTTACCATTTATTTTTCCAGCACAAGTTTTTCCTTGCCAATTATATTCTTTTGTTTTATCGCAATGAGGATTTTGTCCATAAGAACCATTACAGACTGCAACCAAGTTATGATAATCTAATTTTTTATTAGGATGAGATTCTTGTGATAAAATATGCTCAATGCCTGTTTTTCCATGTTCAAAAGAAATAGAACGCATACAGTAAGCACATAAAAAACCTTGTTCATTAAGCAAGGATTCTTTTAAACCACTGATAGATTGGTAGGTAGCCCCCTCAGTATCTCGATGCTTTTTGAGGCTTTTAGGCTCATTTTTGATTTCTTTATGAATATATCTCATATCATTTCGAAAAAAGTTTGTGCACGATGTAAATCAACATCTGCATCACCCCATTTTTGTTTAAGATAGTTGATTTTTTCTTCGGCTTTTTCCTTATCTTCCTTATCAATTAGGTCATGGATGTCATCAAGTACCTTTTCAAATTCAGGTAGCCGTTTTGATAAGCCAAAAACATCAGTGCTTAAAGCATTGGCATCTCTACCTTCGACAAACAAATTTTTATATGCTTTCCCTTTTTCAATGCGAATAACATTTTCTTTATGTAAATTCATCACCACTTGAGGTGAATGAGTCGTGACAATAAATTGAACATTTTTGAAAGAATCAATTAAGACTCTTAATAAGTTTCGTTGCCATTTGGGATGTAGATATGTATCTAATTCATCAATGAGACATATCGCAGGTGTCTCCGTAAAATCCTTACCAACTGGGGTGACATCTGCCAAACGTTTTACCAAATAACCAACCCACCCAATGAGGTTTTCATAACCTTGCGATACTAAATTTAGGGGAATACCATTGGGGGAATCAGGTGTTTTTACAAGTGGAATAGCCCTTTTTTGAGGCTTAATGTCACCTAATGTCATATTTCCTCCAGTAATTTCACTCATTATTTCAAAAGCTTTTTTCAAGACCAATATTGTTTTTTGTCTTTCATTTTCTGAATTATTGGAACTGAATGACTTTGCTATCCAATCTTGAACGCTTGCAAAACTCACATCTGCGGCATTGTAGAGTAAGCTATAAATCTCTCGAAGTGATGCTTTTTCTTCATCTATTTCACTTTCTGACTCTTTGGCACTTTTTATTTGTGAGAAACTAATAACAAGATTTTTGAAATTCCCCAATTCATCTAAAGCATCAAAATCGCTATCAGAATCATCTATTTCTATCTCATTAGTACCGCGTAATTGTCCTTCGTCATTTATGCCTTCAGGCAATGGTCGGAATTTGATACTATTTTTCTTACCATTATTATAAATTAATTCTATTTCTCCACTTTCTGCATATTCAATAAGCCCATTACCAGCTTTCTTAATTTGGAGAAAGTTTTTAAGCTCATATTCTAATTTTTCGACATCTTCTCTTACAAAAGTATCATTTGAAAAACCTACTAAACCAAAAACAATGGCGCGCAAAATTGTCGTTTTGCCCGAACCATTTTCTCCAATAAGACAAGTGACTCTTTGAGAAAGGTCTATTTCCAAAGAGTCAAAATGGCTGATATTTGTCAGTTTTATGCTTTCAATACTGAGGGGGTGCTTTTTTTGCGTAGATTCTTTTATTCCTATCGTTTTAGCATTTAACTTCCTAAATTTTTCAATATTTTTTAAGTTTTTTTCAAAAACTTTTGAATCTATTGGTGGAAAATTGCTAGCACATTCACTGACTGAAATAAGCGTATCAAGTAAAATTTTTTCATTTTTCAAAAATTCGTCTAAACTATTGAGGTAATCTGTATGTGGGGCTGAATAGGTTCGTTGCCATTTATTAGGTATCTCCTCTTTTTTATTTTTGATAGCCTTCATTTTTAAAGGCTTTGCAATTTTATCAAAAAATATTCTTTTTTTAGTGTTTTCTTTATCAACCAATTCAAATGAGGTTGCCTGATTAGCGTGAATAACAAAAAAGATGTTAGGCGTTTTATTACGCCAATCTTCTCCTTGCCAAAATGATAAGGCTAAATACCCATCATTGCCCAAAAACCAATAACCTTTACGCAAACGACCACCCTTATCTATCTTCCTCAATGTAAAACAAAGGTCAGGATAGATTTCTCTCAAATGAATTAGCACTTTATCATGAATCTCTTTCATCTTTTGATTTTTAGAAAACAGATTTATATACTGAAAACGATGTTCAATTGACTATTCTCAATAAACGCCTATATTTATCAAAGGTCCAATAACAAACTCGTCGGGTCTTCAATCAATTCCTTCACTTTCACAAGGAAAGTCACCGATGTCGAACCGTCAATAACACGGTGGTCATAGCTCAAAGCCAAATACATCATAGGGCGCACAACGATTTGACCGTCAACAACCATCGGGCGGTCTTTGATGGCGTGCATACCCAAAATAGCGGATTGTGGCTCATTAATAATCGGCGTGGACATCAGAGAACCAAAAACGCCACCGTTTGTGATGGTAAACGTGCCGCCTGACATCTCGTCCAAAGTCAATTTGCCATCGCGTGCTTTGACTGCCAAACCTTTCAATTGTTTTTCAAAATCTGCAAAACTCAACGATTCGACATTGCGAATCGGCGGTACAACCAAACCGTTTGGCGTTGAAATCGCTAATGAAATATCCGCAAAATCGTGGTAAATAATCTCATTTGTTCCGCTGTCAATATAAGCATTTACATCAGGCATTTCCAACAAAACCTTAGCGCATGCTTTTCCGAAAATGGACATAAAACCGAGTTTTACACCATATTTTTTAACAAATTTGTCTTGATATTTTTCACGCAAAGCGAACACTGCCGTCATATCCACCTCATTAAAAGTGGTCAACATGGCTGTTGTATTTTTTGCAGAAACAAGACGTTTGGCAATCGTTTGGCGCATACGCGACATTTTCACGCGGCGTTCATTTCTGCTGAAAGAAGCGGTATTTACTGAGGGGGTCGCTGTTTCTGCTTTTGCTTCCGTTTTAACAGTCTCCTCTTTGGAGGCAGGCTTATTAGCAGCCGCTTGTTGAGCATCTTCTTTGGTGATACGTCCGTCTCTGCCTGTGCCGCTGACGTCGGTCGTTGAAACGCCCGCTTCTGCTAAGATTTTTCCAGCAGCAGGTGACGGTGTGCCTGTAGCATAAGACGTACTTGTTGTGGCAGCCGCAGCCGTTGTCGTCGTTGTTTGCTCAATTTTTGGTGTTTCAGGTGTGGGGGCGTTTGGCGCAACCGCATCGGTGTCAATTTTGGCGACAACATCGCCAATGTTCAAATCTGACCCCTCAGTAGCGACGTGAATGAGTCTACCTGCGAATTCCGCGGGCAATTCAAGGGTTGCTTTGTCTGATTCAAACTCACAAATCGGTTCATCGCGCTTGACAAATTCACCATCTGCTTTGAGCCATTGAGAGAGGGTTACTTCGGTTATGGACTCCGCAATGCTGGGTACTTTTATTTCTATAACAGCCATATTTATTGAATATTGGTTATTTATTAATGCTTATTTATTGGTTTTATTAAAAAAGGGGCTTGATTTTACCCATTTTAAAAAACACATACAAAAGTCTATATACGTTCTCACAATACCAAACTTTTGAAAAACTAAATGTCTTAATGGTGAATGGAAAATGGTGAATGGTGAATTTTTTCAACACTTAATTAATTATGTTTCATCTTGAAAACCAATAGGCTTGCGTTCGGATTGTCTTTCGCTTCGTTGCTGATATACATAGTGCCATCAGCATCAAAACACAAACCTTCGGGTTGTGGGAATTGGGTTTTGTCCAATTTCACCATTTCCAAAACTTTACCTTCGGCACTTAACACGACGAGCGTTCGGTTGGTTGCCGACACAATATATATATGTCCGTTCAGAGGATGTACGGCGATGCCCGAAGGACCGAACTCGAAGCCCGAGGAGGTAGGTTTTTCGACATAATCCTTAGAGAGTTTTTCGTAGGTTTTATCCGTTTTGTTCTTTAAAAATGCTTGAAAATCAGTAAGTTGAACATCAAATGCTTTTTTTACTGAGGGGGTCTGATTTTGTAAATCAAATGCCCAAACTGTACGCAAACTTGCGCCATCATTTTTATCACCTTTTGCTGACAACAGTAAACGGTTATTTAAAGCATCATAACCCAAACCTTCGATATTGGCATTTTTTAGGCTTTCAATTTTAAAAATTTGGACATCAAAAGGTGTTTTGTTCAGATTCCAAATCTTAAACAATTTGCCTTTGCTTGTAGTAGCCCAAAGGGTATCTTTGACAAACTCAATGGCTTCAAAATCGCCTGAATTTTGAAAAATGACTGAGGGGGTCGCTTTGCCTGTTGTTTTATCAATATAAAAAAGTTGACCTCTTTCATCCTGTATGCAAGCGAGTTGTGCGCTATTGGGTGATGTTGTCAAACCTGAAATTTCCCGAAGGGCAACATCTAAGTTGAATGTTTCCGAAGGGTTTGATAAGTCGTAAGGAAACGAATCACTTTCGGTAGGAAATTTTGTCGTATTGGGTTGATTTCCACAGGTTTGTATCATAATGAATGAAATGAAAACGAGTTTCAGGAGCATGATGTTCATATTTTTTTTTTATTGTTAAATGGCTGTATTGTTGAATTGCTGTATTGCATCACAACAATAAAGCAATACAACAATACAGCAATTCAATCGTCAAATTTTCTTTAAAAACGCTTGAACTTGTCTTGTCAATTTTTCATTGCCCAATGATTCAGCGACTTCGATTGTTTCCTTTTGAATGGCTTTTGCACTCGTAATATCGCCCGCTTTTATCAAAACGAGGGCTTTTTCAACGAGGCATTGACCCAAAATGAGTTTATTATTTATTTTTCGAGCGATAGCAGCGGCTTCATCACAGCATTTAATGGCTTTCAAAAAATCATTGTGTAAGGAAAAGGTTTCGCCCAAACCATGCAAGGCTTTGGCAATGCCTTTTTGATAATTGAGTTGCTTGCAACGAATTAGGCTTTCTTCAAAATGGTACAAAGCGTCTTTAAATTCCCCTTTTGTTGAATGTAATTTACCTATCAATTCATGCGCTATAGCGATGCCTTGTTTATCGCCTAATTCGTTGCACATTTTGAGGTCTTCAGTCAAATATTCATTAGCCTTTTCAAAATTGCCTTTGACGCGCCAAATATTGCCAATACAACCCAAGGCGATGGAAGTAAATTGTTTATTGCCTAGAAGTTGACATAATTCTAAGCCTTTTTCAAAGCAAAGGAGGGCGGCATTGTCATCCCCTTTTTCAAAATAAACGATGCCTAAGTTGACCCACAAAGTAGATGCACCTGCCAAATCATTGTTTTTTTCAGCAATATCTAACTCTTCTTGCTGAATTTTGACCCCCTCAGTATAATCGCCTTGATTCATATATGTTAGACCTAAATTAGAGACAATTTGAGCAGATGAGCGCAAGCCGTTTTCACGGCTGATATGGATACTTTTTGAAAAATAATCTTTTGCCAAATCGTATTCACCTTGTCGGAAATATAAATTGCCTAAGTTGCCATAAGCTCTTGCAGTACCTTGATTGTCAATGGTTTGTTCAAAATAAGCAGCGGCTTTTTCGAGGTGTGAACGGGCTTCTTCATAGCTACCTTTGAGCATCAACAAAGTGCCGAGCGCACTGTTTGTACGCCCTTTAAGGCTGATATCGCCTGTACCTGCGGCTTTGAAAAGGGCATCGTGGAAGGCGATTTCGGAGTTGTACCAACGCCCGATGAGTTGTAGGACTTCGCCTTTTTTTATCAAAACTTTGACGTATTCCGTATCGTTATCCATGTTTTTCAGCAAGCGGTCATAAAAATCAAGGGCTTGTTGATTTTGATAATTTCGACGGGCGAAATCGGCTGCTTTCTGCAAATATTCAAGCGTTTTTGATTTGACTTCTGCTTGTTCGTAATGGAATGCGAGGTCAACAAAACGTTGCTCGATATTGTCTTTATAAACTTTTTCAATGGCTTTGGCAATCATAAAATGCAACTCACGTAGGCGTGTTTTCAACTGCATATCATAGACTGCTTCGCGGAGCAATGAGTGCCTGAAAATGTAACGTAATTCATTCATAGCAAGCCAAATTTGACCTTTTTCAGCACTTTGAACTTGTTCACGCAGGACAAGCGATGCGTTGCCATTGCGCTTAATGTATTCGTCGTGTTGTAAAATAACTTCGGATAAAACGGGTAGCTCAAACTCGCGCCCGATAACGGCTGCGGCTTTAACCGTTTCTTTCAAAATAGTGGATAAACGGTCAATACGTGCCGTCAAAATAGCTGTTATTGAAGTTGAAATTCGGATGGTTGTGTCTTTTACAGTCCATTGATTATCAACGGTTTGTAATAAATTATTTTCAGAAAAATACGCCAATATTTGTTCTATGTAAAAAGGATTGCCATTGGTTGTTCGCCACAACATTTGGGCGAAATCGGGGTGTATGTCTCCTTGCAATTTGGCCTCTGCGAGTTGTTTCAGACCTTCTATTGACAAAAGGTTTAGGTCAATATCAATTGTTTTTAGTTTTGCCCCCCTCAGTATTTCAGACGTAAATATGCGTATTTTGGCTCCTTCATCGTCATAACGCATCGTATTGAGGATCAAAATAGGTTTTGGGTTAATGTGACGAACGAAATTTTGCAGTAAGGCATGTGAATCATCATCAAGCCAATGCGCATCTTCAAACTCGATGACAAGCGGACAAACGTGTGTCAGCGCAAGCAATAGGTTCTCGATTGCTGCAAAAGTATTGTCGTAACGCCCCCGAGCATCGAGTTGTTCCCAAAGCGAATCCGGATAATTCAGACCAACCAATGTGGCTAAAATAGAGCGCGTCCGTATCAATTCAGACCCCTCAGTATAAGCAGATTCGGGGAGGCTACGGATGAGGTTTTCGAACACAAACTCAAAAGCAGCTATATTATTGGCAGGAGATTGCTCGACAGATTGTTGGAAATAGTTTTTTAAAAAGTAAATAAAGGGATTAAAAGGCTTCCGCAGGATTTGGTCGCTTTGGCAAACAACCCATTTAACTTTTGAAAAATTATCTATGTGATATTTCAATTCAAAAGTCAAACGGCTTTTTCCGATGCCTGGTTCGCCCCAAACATAAGCTATTCTAGCCGTTTTATGGGTCAACGTTTCCGTAGCCAATTCGATGAGTTTCCGTAATTCAGCATCACGACCGACCATTTTGCCTACAAAAATGGGGCGTTCTTCCGTTTTCTTTTTCAGAAGTTTGAAAGTCGAAACTTTGTCCGCAAAACCTTTATAATGCAGGTTGCCTTTGTCTTCAAATTCAAAAGCTTTGGCTTGAATAACGTTTTGATCAACTAAGGTTTCATCCCAATTGGCTTGTAAAGCGAGCCGTGCGGCTAAATTGACGCTGCTGCCTACAACGGCATATTGACAACGCTCGATGCCACCGACAATACCCGCATAGGCAACGCCAGAGGTGACACCTGCCCGAAATTTGAAAAAATGATGCCCTTGCAAATGACTCAACGCATCTTTGATGCTTAAAATACATTCGAGCGCACGTGTCAGATTGTTTTCAAATGCCGTAGGTGCGCCCCAAAAACCGACCATTAAACTGCCTTTGTCGCCAAAGTCAAGTTCTTTGAAGTAGCCACCGAACGAGTCAAATTGGGTTAAAACAATGCTTGTGTAAGCCTCTAAATCTGCTTTTGAAAACACATTGTCGAATGAAATAAATACGGAAACAACGTCTCGAAATTCACCTTTACCCTTGAATTCAACAACCGATTGAGGCAAAAAGGTCTTTAATGTCTTTTCATTAGTGAATCTTAATTGGTCATTAGTAGGGGTATAATCTGTGTTGATAAAAGGATCAGTGATAAAAAGCATTTTCCTGAAATCATCGTCCATGACGACTTCCTGCTGTGCTGCTTTTTGTTGTGCGCTTGCGGCTTGGTCAATGGCGTTTCCTCTGAAATAAAAGGTTTTGTGTTGGTCTCCAATGATACCCCAAGACAATTCGCCAAACGAAAGTCCGATGCGCAAATTCATCTCAAAACGACCAAATTTAGTTTCAAAAACGGCATTTTCCTTGAAAGAATCGCGAATTTGGTGGGCAAGGGCAGCGACTTTTTCAGTCTGATTACCTTTGAAAATAGCGGTAAAAGCATCGCCAGCGAAGTGTGGTATTTCGCCACCTTTGGCATAAACGCGTGCCACCATGGGTGCAAAAATGGCATCCAGAATTTCAGACAAAATTTCAGCCCCCTCAGTACCATGAAGCATAAGCGATTCGGTCAATGCCGTGAAACCGCTGATGTCAACAAACATGGTTGTGGCATCGAAAGAGCCATGATTTGTTTCGTTATTAAATTGTTGAAGAATATATTTAGGCAGTAAATTTTTCACAAGTCGGTTTTTAGCATTTTGTAATTATTAGGTGTTGTCAGTAAGAACATCAAAAGGTATATTAAAAATACGGCACAAGTTACGAAATGGCTTGGGATACTGAGGGGGTGTCCACCAATTTTATTGACGCGCTTTAGGACGAAAAACGTAATTTTGCATCATTCATTTTCTAATTTAAAACAAATATCATGACAGATTTTTCAGCTAATAATGAAACAACCGCGCTTATTTTGCGCGATTTTGAACTGACCGACCCTGAAAAGGAGATGACAGAGGCGGAGTTGCTTGACTATCTCGCTGCTGCTATTGATTATATGATTGAGCATAAACTGGACTTTTTGTTGAGTTTATTGTATCGGCTCGATATATCAGAACGAAAAATCAATGAGGCTTTATTGCCTGGGAACAAAGAAGACGCTCATATCGCACTTGCCAAATTGGTATTAGACCGTCAAAAGTTGCGCGTTGCTACTAAACGCGCTTATCGCGAAAAAAATCCAAGTAATTGGGATTGGGAAATGGATTGATTTTTGATTATATATTGTTTTTACCCTTTTTTTACCCTTGACACTTCGGGTTAAAGCCTGTAGTTTTGTATTTTTATTGTTTAAAACTTTGCTCCCCATATAAAAAGAAATACATTGTTTTTAATTGGTTTAACATACTTAGACGAAAATTATACATACAAATCGATGCAAAAACTAATCATTGCTTTATTATTCTGCTTTTGCACTTCTGTATTAAATGCTGAACTGCCTCCGTTGTACGTCAACCAAGGAGATGCATTGTTTTCAATGGCAGAATTGACATCATTCAAAGAAGATAAGACTGGGAAACTAGGTTTAACGGATATTCAAAAAGATACGGACTTTAAACCCATGACCCAAGATCTTTTTAAGCTTGGAGGTAGTAATCCTCGAAATATTTGGGTCAAATTTCAAGTAAAAAAAAGCATAACAAGAGATATTTACTTTGAACTGAGTACGGGTATTACGGATTCTGTTTACTTATATTCAGTTAGTTCAAACAACGAAGTTAAGGCACAGCGGATAGGGAAATACTTTGAATTTAATGAAAGGATTATCAAAAACAATCATCAAATTTTCATTCTTTATGGAGGGAAGGACGAATTATGCACCTACTACCTCAATATTCGCTCTCAATTTCCACTTTCTATTCGTACACGCATCGGAACTAACCTTTCTTTTTCAGAAGAGTATCATGTTAGTGATTTGTTGCACGGTATTTTTATAGGTATTGTATTTATTGTCGCTTTGTTCAATTTGCTCTTCTTTTTTAGCTTAAAAGAGAATTTTTATGCTTTTTATGTTGGGTATGCCTTTTTTATTATGTGTACCGTTTTACGGTTCGATGGCTATTTATTTCAATTTGTTTATCCTAATTTTCCGGGATTTAATATAACCGGTTTTTATTTTCATGGGTTGGCGGGTGTTTTTGGCATTTACTTTTCACGGAGCTTTTTGAAAACAAAATTATACACACCTCGACTTGACAAAGGGTTGTTGTTTTTCCTTGTTTTTTATATCGCCAATGTAGGTTTAGCTGCCTTAGGTTTATACGAGCTAAATATATTGTCTGTTTATTTTATTACTTTTCCCTTTAACATATTTTTGATTTATACGGGTATTCAGGTGTATCGGAAAGGTTATCTGGTTGCACGTTTTTTTGTAGCGGGTGTTTTTTGTTTAATGATTGGCATAACCATATTTACGCTCTACAATATCGGATTGTTGACGAGTAATTTATGGACACGTAACATTATGTATCTGGGGATTGCTGCAGAATCTATTATGTTCTTTATGGCTATAGTTGACCGTTTTAGCATTTTGCGCCTTGAAAAACATGATGCACAGCAGAAAATGATTGAATCATTGCAACAGAATGAACTTTTAATGAAAGATACGCATCGATTGCTTGAAGAAAACGCTTATAACAGGGCACGTCAAATAGAATCAATGCAATCACAGCTGTCAGAATATGCCCAAAAACTCATAAAAAGCAATCAGGAATTGACGGATTTTGCTCATATTGCTTCGCATGACTTGCGAGCGCCGATTCGTAATATCGGTTCATTTACGCAATTACTCCAAAGAAAGTTGGGCGCTCAACTTGATGAACGAACTAAGGAATACTTCGATTTTATCACCACAAATGTGCGACAATCCACTAAACTCATAGAGGATTTATTAAATTACTCTAAAATTGATAAAAATATCGGCGACCCAATGCCGGTTGATCTCAATGATGTTTTAATTTTGGTTAGAAGTAATTTACAAAGTTTCATTTCAGAAAATAAAGCTCAAATTATTGTCAAAGACCTACCCATACTGACGGGTCATTCGTCTTTGATTGTTCAACTTTTTCAAAATTTGATTAATAACGGTTTAAAATACAATGAAAGCGACACGCCTACTGTTACGTTGTCTTCTGAATGGCAAGGTCGGAATTTCGTTTTTAAAATCTCTGACAATGGTATAGGAATACTCCCTCAGTATCGAGAACAGGTTTTTGGCATGTTCCGTCGCTTACATTCCTCAGCTCAATATGAAGGTTCTGGCATAGGCTTGGCATTTTGTCAACGCATCGTCTTTACATATAGTGGGCGTATTTGGATTGATTCGGAAGAAGGAAAAGGAACGACTTTTTATTTCACTTTGCCAGATACTATCGTTAAAGAAGACCAAAATAATGATGAATTGTTAACTCATTTGTTTGTTCAACCAGATCTTTCAGATGTTGCTAATTTGAATAATACTGAGGGGGGCAACCCAAAAGGCAAAAATGTGTTTAATGCACATGCGCGATCAAAATCTTATATCAATCCGTCCACAACTGAACCTGAACCTGCCTACATCCAATTTGACAGCAGAAAAACAACCAACACTGGAGTCATTTCAGAACGCAACACTGCGCCCTATTCTGAAAATGCAACACGACCTGATACACCTGATTTGGAACTATTACTTGGTAAAACAAAAGAAAAACTTTTTTCCGACAACCAACTACCTCCACCAAGTTGAGTTCATCGCACATAATGTTAAGTCTGATTTGAAACTCAAAAATCGGCTCATCGGCACTATACTGTTAAGTAAAATCTCGAAACAGACCCCTCAGTATGAAACTCAAATAATTGAAATCAAAACATCAAATCAAAACCAAAATTGTATTGATTTATTAAAAATGAGTTAGTTTTTTATTTATAAACAATTGATTACCATTTATTTATAAAAGGGAAAACAACAACTATATAAATTCACAAGAGAGTAGAAAATAAAAACTAAAGAAAGTTAGGTTTTTTTATAATAAAATGTAATAAAACTCACTATTTTATTTAAATTTGTGTATCATAATACCCTATTATACTTGAATTTCAGGAGAACCTATTACAGACTCTACAATGAGTGATTTACAGACCATTGAAAATATTAGAAATCTCATCTCACAGGGACGAACGAAAATAGCTGCTGAACACCTGATAGTGTTGACACATACTCGCCATAAAGAATTTTACGAATCTGCATTGATGCTAAAAAGTCGTTTAGAAACATTAGAAAAAGAAACGATTGAGGGTGTTTTGAGCCATTCAGAGCAATCCGTAGAACAAGCTAGGATATTAAAATCGCTGTTGTCACTGACATCATCTATTGAAGAAGCTGAACGACCTCTTGTTGAAAAAATCGAAAATCTTCAAAATAAACTTTGGGAAAGACGAAATGTATGGATAGGTATTTCAATGGTTATTTTGATAGGTGCATTGTCTTATTGGAGTTTTTCAAAAATAAACAACGGCACTCATTCGGCTACTTCTGAACCTGATGTTTTTGATTTAGTTCTTGTGATGGATATGGTGGATAAAAGCTCGCCTATGTTGACAGCGCAAGCCTTTAAAGTGAGGTTTGGAAACACACCATTATCCAAGCCGTCTATCCAAAATAATAGATTTGTCTTTCATAGTCTTTCTAAAAAGCATTGGGATGATTCACTCAATGTTGAATTTTTGAACAAAGACTATGACATTGAATTCAAAAAAGAAGAAAGAAAGTCTGATAAATCTAGTAGAACCAGAATCTATATCATTACAGAAAAGAAAAAGGTTTTTGAGGGTTATGTACAGTTTCCGAATGGGCAACCTGCTCCTTCTGCGATTGTTGAGATTGGATTTCAAAACAATGTATATATAGATACAACCGATAAAAACGGACATTATAAGATACAATTGCCCATTTATGCTGTTGGCAACGTCATTAACTTGAAGTTAAAATATAATGGAAAATCCATCGATTATCCCAATAAAACAGTAGATGAGACATATTTGAAAATATTGAAAATACATTTTTAATAGGAATGTTTTGTGAAAGTACCCCTCAGTATGTAAAAGATTTAGACAATTTTTATAGATAACTAGATTATAAAAATTAAAGCTTTATGAAAACTCATTTTTTATCTTTCATTTATTTACTTTTCATCAACCTCCCTATCATAAATATTGCACAACCTAAAATGGTATTAAAGGGCAGGGTCTTCGAAATGGTGAAAGGAAAACCCATTGGTATCAGTAATGTTTCGGTATATATACAAGATGTCAATTATGATATTACCAATGAGAGGGGAGAGTTCACTATTCCTTTTTCTACCGATAAAAATTTTGTTTTCATTAATTTTGATAAAAATTTTAATCGCCAATTGATTTCACCTCACTTAGGGCGCATTGATTTGCCAGTTTCCAATAGTCTAGATGTCATTGTCTGTGGGCAAGAAAACAAACGGCTACGTGAAGAAGTAGATAAACTAAACAAAAAAGTAAAATCCTTTCAAGTAAAATACCAATTAAGCGAAAAAAAGGCAAGTGAAACCTACGAGGATATGCTGGATACGATTCTGCACTACGAGCAGCGTATTCAAGCTTTAGATGCCCAAAAAGAAAAAATTCAAGTACAATCTAATGCTGAAATTCAAAGACTACAAACTGAAATAGACAGATTGAAATCAGTCGAGGAGTCTTTATTGAAGCAACTTTTGGAAGCAAAAGATGAATATTTTTTGAAAAAACAAGCGTATTTGCTTCAAATAACTGCTGATTTGCGCCAATATTTGGATGCTTTGCAGAATCTGCAAATGATGGTGATGCCTGACCGAATCTCTCAATATTTTGTTTATAACGATGCAGCAGCGAAAAGGCTAAGTGATAAAATTGAGGCTTACAATACTGCTCGAGATGCTATCTTGAAAAATCAAGATGCCAACCTTTCTGCGGCCCGCCACTATTGGGAAGACCCCTCAGTGGCGAATCAATTAGAAGAGACTTATCGATTTTTACTGAACGATGTACATCTTCGACATATACTACCGATGGAACTTACGGTTGTGGAAGCACTTAAAAAATTTCAGTTGAATGAGTTGGGGCGCCAACAAGCCCAAAAAAAAGCTGAAAAAGCTTCAAACGAAGCTTATCCAATGTTGAAAACGACTATTCCGATTTTAGAAGAAAAGATAAACTCAACCGCTCTTAAGTTCAAACAGTTTTTTTAATCTTTAAATTCATAAAAACCATGTTGAAAAAAGTTTTTATCGCAACTACAGTGTTTTATACACTGATTTTGATAGGCTGTAATCCGAATTGTGAACCTATTTCGGGACTTCAAATAACACCGATTAATCCAGTGGGTTATGATATTTCTATCACAGCTACCCCCCTAAGTCAATTGGAGGGAAAGACTATTTATTTTGGCAACGTGAAAGCCACAGAAGTGAAAATGGAACAGAATTTTTTAAGGGTAAAAGTACCCGATGGTCTAAAAGTTGGTGATGTTCTACTTCGTATTGAAGACCCCGACTGCCAAGATGTGGTGCAGTTGAATTTTACTGTTGTCGACCCCAATGTTTTCAAAAACAATATCAATTTTGTGCCGCCCGTATTACCAGAGATTTTCATCCCCAATTTTACTTTCAATTCCTTTCCATCGAGTATTAACAATGCTTGGGTTCATCCTACTGAACCTGATTATTGTCTTTGGTTTACCTCTAAACGTGAAAAAGTTTCTTTTCCAACAGTCACTGACCCCACAAAGTTTCAATATGTAAATTCTTTAGCTGGTGGTAGTTTTGAATTGACAACTTGTTGCTTAACAGGGAATTCGGGTTGTGAAGACCCCTCTAAGCTATATACAAAAAACCCTATTTATGGCTTCTATGATACCGTAGCAAACCCTCGTAGACTGTATTTTTACATTGACCGCACGGCTAAGAAAGGAGGTAGTATTGAGGAATATGAAGGCGTTTTTCTTGACCCCAAAACAACTAAGTATGAAAATACAAAGCTATCTGCAGCTTCTGCTTGTGGTGGTGATTTACCGCAACCTACAAATAAGCCCATGTTACTCGTTACTTCAAAAAAAACAGGCAGACAGATTGTTGTATTCCGAACGACCCGATTTGATTGATATATTCTCATGAAAATTGAATTTGAACTTTTTTAAAATGTCGTTTCTATGAAAACAATATATATTGTCAAACTTCTTTTTTTTGCCATCTGCATCACTTTGTTTTTGCCTTTATTGCTTTCAGCACAAGAAGCCAAAGAAGACCCTACCTTTTTTACAGGTATTTCGCCCATTCTGCTTGAACGCAATGCATCCGAAGTGACTTTGATGAACAGCATGAGCTCATTTTGGTTGGCTATTCATAAGTATGATCCAACCCTTCAAATCGCTCAAATCCAAGACCGTCAACGATTTACGCGTACAGAACACCTCTTGAGGCTAACGTACGGTTTTTCAAAAAATAAAAATTGGGATTTGGGTGCAGAACTGAAATTTGCTAATGCTCGATTGGACGATGCCGCGCGCAGTTCACCTTTCCTGGTTTTTAACAAGCAAGCGGAGAAAAGTACAGAAAATTTTGTCAACAACAACAGCTATCATGGCTTGTCGTCCATTGGCTTGCGTTTAAGGTTTATGCCCATTAATAGTATTCCAGAATTGACTCTGCAAGCGACCTATCAACGACCAGTTGCAAGGACAGCCGCAGAACGTTATGCTTTTGGTTCGCAGCGTACTCAAGCAGGGTTGACAGCAACCTATTTTATTCAATCAGGTGAAAATATCTATTATTTTTTTCAAGCAGATTGGGCTACTTTACTCAAAAGCGATGATAACCATTTCAATGGTCATATTCCTTCAATCAGTACGTTTGTTGTCGTTCGTACTTGGGAAAATCAGTGGTTTATTTATCCTGGACTGACCTATAGTATGAGTTTAAGCGGTTCGTTTTATCGGCTCCAACAGCAGTTATTTGGCAGTTTAGGCGTGTTTTATCAGCCCAGTCCTAAATTCAGCTTACTCTTAAATTGGCAAACACCTTTTGTTTTACAAAGCGGTAGTAGGTCAGTTGATTTTGTTAAAGAAAGCTATACAGGCTTTACGATTGGTATCAGGACACTGCTATCGCCACGTTAAATATACTGAATGAAAAATGAAAAGAGTAAAATGAAAAATATAAAACGTTGTTTTACAAATATTTATAAGGTTCATTTTAGGCAAACCATTTTCTTACTAGTAGTTAGTCAATTTAATAGTGTCGGGTAAGTATTTCGAGCTAAATGACGGAGAACGCACAATCTTAGGAAGATTTATAGAGTCGAGCCTTGATTAGTAATAACGGGTATTTGCTGAGTGAGAGCAACCGCAAGGATTGCCCCTACAATTAATCGAATTTGGTAGGAGCAACTCTTGCGGTTGCCCTCACAGCATTATAATTAATCAACGCTTGGATGTATAAATCTTCCTAAGATTATACCCGATACTATTAACTTGACTGACTACTAGTATAATTTATTGGATTAGCTGAATGTCTTTAAAACCTCAAACTCTCCAAAATCTCTTCATCTACCAAATTCGGCAACGTCACTTTCAAGTCCGCATTTTCTGCCATCGCGCGTTCTATGGCAGCGATAGAGCCTGTGTTGCGCGCCCATGAACGCCTGGCAATGCCATTATTGACATCCCAGAACAGCATTTGGCGCAAGCGTCTTTCGGCATCGGCAGAGCCGTCGAGCACCATCCCAAAACCGCCATTAATGACTTCACCCCAACCGACACCACCGCCATTGTGCAAGGATACCCATGTCGCCCCTCGAAACGCATCGCCGACGAAATTATGCACCGCCATATCTGCCGTAAAACGAGAGCCGTCATAGATATTTGACGTTTCCCGATAGGGTGAATCTGTGCCTGAAACGTCGTGGTGGTCGCGTCCTAAAACAATCGGTGCGCTGATGTCGCCATTGGCAACAGCATCATTGAAGGCTTGTGCAATGCAAATACGTCCTGCGGCATCGGCATACAAAATGCGTGATTTTGAACCGACGATGGGAATGTTTTTATCTGCTGTTTCAATCCATAAAAGATTGTCTGCCAATTGATTGCGAATGTCGTCGGTTGCATCTTCGAGGAGACCCCTCAGTATATCGGCAGCAATTTTGTCCGTTTTGTCCAAATCTGCTTTGTCGCCAGAGGTGCAAACCCAACGGAAAGGCCCGAAACCATAGTCAAAACACATCGGTCCCATGATGTCTTGCACATAGCTTGGATATTTGAAAATGCCTTCTTCTTTGTTCTTGAAAACATCGGCTTCGGCTTCGCCCGCTTCTTTCAAAAAGGCGTTGCCATAATCAAAAAAGTACATGCCACGAGCCGCTAAATGATTGACAGCCGCCACATGACGACGCAATGTTTTGCGGACTTCGTCCATAAATTTGGGTTTGTCATTCACCAAAAGCTGTTTGGCTTCTTCAAAAGTATAACCCACAGGCGTGTAGCCGCAGTCGTCAATATTGTGTAATGATGTTTGGTCACTGCCTAACTCTACCCCCAACCCCAAAGGGGAGTTCGTCCAACTCGGACTCCCCTCTGGGGTTGGGGGGGAGGCTGCGAGGCGTTCCCACAAGTCCACTATGTTGCCATGATAGACTAATGCTACGCCTTTTTGTTCTTTTTTATAAAAAATTATTTTTGCAATTAAAGTATCTAAATCATTGAAAACCAATTCTTTTTGAATGTAACCATCATTTATGCGCTGCTGAATTGCATCATAATCTACTTCCGCCAAAACACCGACACAACCGACAATAACCGCTGCCAAAGCCTGTGCGCCCGACATACCGCCTAAGCCTGAAGTGACAAACAATTTACCTTTCAAATCATCAAAACCTTGCAATCGCCCTGCATTGAGTAAGGTTAAAGTCGTGCCATGCACAATGCCTTGTGGACCGATGTACATAAACGAGCCAGCCGTCATTTGTCCATATTGCGTAACGCCGAGCGCATTGTAGCGATTCCAATCTTCTTTTTTTGAATAATTAGGAATCATCATGCCATTTGTTACGACGACACGCGGCGCATCTTTATGACTTGGAAACAAACCGAGGGGATGACCTGAATACAACACAAGTGTTTGATTATCAGTCATTTCTGATAAATATTGCATCACTAAAAGATATTGCGCCCAGTTTTGAAACACTGCGCCATTACCGCCATACGTAATTAACTCATGTGGATGCTTCGCTACTGTGGGGTCTAAATTATTTTGAATCATCAGCATTATCGCTGCCGCGTGCTTGGATTTTGCGGGGTATTCACCAATCGGACGGGCGTACATGTCATATTGAGGACGAAAACGGTGCATATATATACGTCCATAAGTCCGCAATTCATCTGCAAATTCCTTTGCTAAAACAGTATGATGTGTTGCTGGAAAATAGCGCAAAGCGTTTTGGACAGCGAGTTTTTTCTCTTTAGATGTTAAAACACCTTCAATAACACGCTGTGGGGCGTGAGATACTGAGGGGGTAATTTTTGTTGCCTTTGGCAATGTTGCAGGAATGCCTTGCTTGATTTGACGTTGAAAATCTGAAATTTGGTTAGACATAATTGGCTGGTTTTATTCAATTAAAAATAATCGCCAAAGGTATAAGAAACAGAAATGGCGTTGTGATTTTT
>JAYSQG010000366.1:0-3480 GCA_043721685.1 Saprospiraceae bacterium
TCAATACTTTCTCCACGAGCGGCTTTCAAATATAAATTCATAGAATCCAAAAGTGATTCAGCCATAAAATCTACAAGCGGTGCGTATTCCTTTTTATCCGCTTGACTCAATACAGCATAATATTCATCGCGTTTTTCTTGCTTTATGATAACAGGTGGATAGCCCCGTTTAATTAAAATCAAATTCATCAACATTCTGCCGAGTCGCCCATTCCCGTCATCGAATGGATGTATTTCTACAAAACGATGATGCACAAATGCCGCTAATACTGAGGGGTGTATTTTTTCATTTTGCCTTGCTTCATTGTACCAATTCACTAATTCCGCCATCAAAAAAGGCGTTTCTTCGGGCATCGCATAATAATGAATTTCACCAGTCGCTGTTTTCGGAAAATTGGGTTGTGTTTTATATTTACCAAGCTGAATCAATCGTGTTGTCTCTTGACCATCAGGCGTTAGTGCTGGGTTTTTATAAGGTTCAACGAGAATAATTTTGTGCAAATCTCGAATATCGCCTTCTGTCAAATCCCTTTGGTCTTTCACAAGGTCAAATAAGAAATCTATACCTTTATTATGCCCTTTAATATCTTGATGGTCTTTGTACGGTTTGGCTTTTGCCGTCAAACCTTGCATTAAAAAAGTATAAGTTTCGCCGCGTGTCAATTTATTCCCTTCAATCGCATTAGAATGATAGTTCCATTCAAGCCGCAGTTTTTGCATAACCCGCCCTTCAACCTCTTGTGGCAAAGGTCTGATACCGTCTAATTGCTTTTTTGTGGCATTTACTGCATCTATGACAGGCAATTGACTCAATAATTCGGCTAATTCTGTTAAACTATTCATTGATAATGCTTAAATTTTCTGTTTTTACTGAGGGGATAGATTTACGAAATCTTAAAGATTTCGTAAATCTTCGTTCCATCAATCCTCTTCCTCTCTCGGATACTTTGCCCGCCATTCTTTCGCTATTTTTTCCGCATCGCGCATCGTATCTTTTGCAAATGCCGTTTCCAATTCCTCTGCCACTGTGTAATAAACATCCCATTCATCATGGTCTTCATTGGCTTGTGCGATGAAATCCACAGGCATATTTTTGAAGGTATTTGTATCCCACAGAATTTGGTAGGTGTCTCTTTGTCCACGTTTTGGTGTTGCCACCACCCAGCCTTGCCAGCCGCTTAAATCCCATTTTTCATACTCGGCATCCATCGTTCCTTTTTTCATTTTTACGGATTCACCTACTCTAAAAGAAGCCATTCTTAAATTCGTTTTTGTTTATGAATACAATCAAATTAATTATAGACAAGCCTTTTTTGCTTTACACAATTCAAAAAAAGGTTTATCTAAACGTTTTTTTGCTTTACACAATTCAAAAAAGCTTTTGTACAAACCTTTTTTTGTATTGTACATAACCGAATTGGTTATATACAAAGCCTTTTTTGTATTACACAACATAAAAAAGCTTTTGTGTAAAGCCTTTTTTGTATTGCACAACATAAAAAAGCTTTTGTACAAAGCCTTTTTTGTATTATACAACATAAAAAGTGTTTATATAAAACGTTTTTTTGTTCATTAAATAACAAATTTCACTCTCCAAAGAACAAAAAAACGTCTAAAAAGCACCAAAAAGCCTTGTTTTCATCTAAAATGCAGCTAATGGATTCAATAAGAAAAAACGTGCAATCAAATTAATGATAAAATACGCAAAATAGTGTTTTTAGTATTCGACATAAGGTTTTTTACCAAATGGTTTTTAAAACACGTTCTCTCGTTTATCAATTTCCACTTATACTGAGGGGGTCTCCACCAACACTTTTATCTGTTCCAAAATCGGTTGCCAACCTTCGCCGTTGTTATACGATTCAGTGTAACGGCGTTCGCCTTCTGCGACGGTGTCGTAATCGCCTTGCGTGACGGTTAAGGTCGTTTGTCCATCTTCTTCGGAGAGTTCGTAGGTGACAGTCAAGTAATTTTCAGGCACATCGGGTATCGTCGAATGTGGGTCAAAGACCGTATAAGCCAAAAACTCATTTTCGTCAATCTCTTCGATGTGTCCTTTGACGGGAATAAAGGGTTTGCCTTCATAATCCATTTGCCACAATAATGTGCTGCCTTCTTTCCAATCTGACACCGTTTCGCAACCGAACATATACACCTTTGTTTTGGCAGGATTGACTAATGCATCCCATACTTCAGAAGCGGGTGCGTTGATGATGATTTCGTTTTCTATGAATTTGGACATTTTAAGTAATGATGAATTATAAATGATGAATGATGAATTTTTTTTTTAAAAAATATTGGTTTTATACTGAGGGGGTATTTATTTACTTTGAATTTCTTTCTTACTTAAAACAGGCACTTTAACATTCGTCCTATTTGTAGTTGAATGAACATGAAACCGATTAGTAAAATTTAATTTGCCATTGGGTTTAAGTGTAAATAAAGCGGTATCCATAGACATCGTATCATTTCTTAAAACGGCTTTTGTACCACCAATCAAATCTCTATCAAATATTATAGTGTCGTTCTTAATTTCAAATTTACCTTCTTTGTATTCAAGGCTCAAAAAACTAAATTCCCCAACTCTAAATGTTTGATTATTAAGTAATTCTAACGTAACCCCTTCTCCACCTCCATCATAATTGGCAAATAAAATTTGATTTTCTTTATCTTCTTTCCATTCACTTTTAACATCAGTAAATTCTGAAAAAATAAATAGCTTTATGAGAAAGAGCATAACACCTAATACTAAAAGTAGAAGTATAAAAGCTTTTAAAAACTTCATTATCAAGGCTTTGAATATCAATTTTAAATTTCAATTAAATGCGCTTTACTCCTCCTCCTCCTCTTCATCTGTCAAAAACGAATCCTCCATTTTATAAGCAAATTCTTCTGAAATTTCAAGCGATTCGGGTGCAACGGCGGCTTCAAAATCATCTTCACCAGCGTAATATGTTGACCACGACAACAATTCATCGAAAGCGGCTTGGATATATTCGTCTGGAATATCCCGCAAAGTTTGGCTGTCCCAATGAATCTCATAAATGGTTTCATCATCTGCATTTTCCTTGGGTTGAATCTCGATGATGTGTCCTTGCCAACCGCTTAGGTCGTATTTATTTTCGTCGGCATCCATGATGCCTTGTTTTATTTTTACAAAATCGCCTACTTTGAACATTGTTTTATTTTTTTTTTGAACACTGATTTTCTGATTTGCGTGATTGTCGCTGATTTTTTTTGTCATTCTGAACGAAGTGAAAGAATCTGTTTATGATGTTTATTCAGATTCTTTCACTGCGTTCAGAATGACAAAAAATGCTGTTGTTACTGAGGGGGATTAAAAATCATCCTCCATCGAGAACACTTTTTCATCTGCATTTTTGCCAACACCCGCTTTCGAGTATTCACCGACCCGTTTTTCAAAGAAATTGGTTTTGCCTTGCAGCGAAATCATTTCCATCCACGGGAATGGGTTTTCTGT
>JAYSQG010000367.1:0-2849 GCA_043721685.1 Saprospiraceae bacterium
GAAGAACAGTCTTCTTTTTTTTCATTACAACCAGACAAAATGAAAAGTATTAAAGGCAATAGAGCTAATACGCTCATTGTTTTTGATAATGTTAAGTTCAATAGATAATTTGTTTTTAATGAATTAATAAGATGTAAAACTCAATTAGCAACTAATAAATGAAACGGCGAGTCCAAAACTGAACCCGCCGCTAAAACACAGAGTAAAAGTGAACAAATTTAATCAAGCAGAACACGCCATGCAATCTGGATCATCCAAACTACACGCATTCGGGAAATTTTCGGCTTCTTGAATCTCCTTTGCCGTAATGGTTTTCACAGCAGAAAAGTCAATGACAACTTGGTTCGGTATTTCTTCCACCAAAGTTGGACTGGACATCAAGTTTACTGAGGGGGTCAAAACGTCCGCATGTTCGCCTACCCTTACGCGCTGATGTTTGGCAGACAACGTAAACTTGATAGGGTCGGCAGCAGGTCTTGTCCGCAAATAGTACATACCCGTTTTCAAACCTTTTTGCCATGCGTAGAAGTGCATCGAAGTCATTTTCGAGAATGTCGCAGATTCCATAAACAAATTCAAGGATTGCGATTGACAAATAAACGCACCACGGTCGGCAGACATATCAATAATCGCTTTCATAGAGAGTTCCCACGATGTTTTGTACAAAGCCTTCAATACATCAGGCAATCCTTCGATGTTTTGGATAGAACCGTTGGCAGCGATGATGATTTGACGCGTTTCGTCGTTCCACAAGCCCAAACGCACGAGGTCATTGAGCAAATGTTTATTCACGACAATGTGTTCGCCCGACAATGTTCGACGTGTATAGATGTTTGTCGTGTAAGGTTCAAAACATTCATTATTGCCCAAAATCTGTGAAGTCGAAGCCGTTGGCATCGGTGCGAGCAACAAGGAGTTACGCGCGCCTACTTTTTGTACTTTGGCACGCAAAGATGCCCAATCCCAACGTTTTGAAGGCTTCACGCCCCACATATCGAATTGAAATTCGCCTTTACTGAGGGGGCTGCCTGGGAAAGATTCATAATGTCCCAACTTCTCTGCCAATGCCACCGATTCGGTCATAGCTGCAAAGTACATGGTTTCAAAAATATCTTTGTTCAACTGCTTCGCTTCGTGACCGTCGAATGGCATCCGCATCATAATGAAGGCATCTGCGAGACCTTGAACACCCAAACCAATCGGACGGTGCTTAAAATTCGAGTACCGTGCTTCTGGAATTGGATAATAATTGATATCAATAATTTTATTCAAATTCCTTGTAACTACGCGGGTAATGTCATACAATTTGTCGAAGTTAAATTCCTGACGTTGTACATCTACATATTTTGGCAACGACAAAGAAGCCAAATTACACACCGCTACCTCATCTTTTGAGGTATATTCCATGATTTCTGTACACAAATTCGATGAGCGAATCGTGCCTAAATTCTTTTGATTGGACTTTTTATTCGCCGCGTCTTTGTATAATATATAAGGTGTGCCTGTTTCAATTTGCGATTCTAAGATTTTATTCCACAATTCACGAGCGGACACCGTCTTACGAGCTTTTCCTTCGCGCTCGTATTGATGATACAAGGCTTCGAACTCACCTCCGTAAGTATCAAACAGTTTTTGCGCTTCGTTTGGACAAAACAGCGACCATTGTTTGTCGTCTCTCACACGTTCCATGAACAAATCGGGCACCCAAAGGGCATAAAACAAATCGCGCGCACGCATTTCTTCTTTGCCATGGTTTTTCTTCAAATCCAAAAACTCAAAAATATCGGCGTGCCAAGGCTCAAGATACATAGCGAATGCACCTTTTCTTTTGCCACCCCCTTGGTCCACGTAACGTGCTGTATCATTGAAAACTTTTAGCATCGGAATAATGCCATTGGACTGTCCGCCCGTTCCTTTGATGTAACTGCCGGTCGCACGGACATTATGGATGGACAAACCAATGCCACCCGCCGATTGCGAAATCTTTGCACAACGTGACAAGGTCTCAAAAATGCCTGAAATGGAGTCATCTGTCACCGACAACAAGAAACATGAAGACAATTGCGGCTTAGGTGTACCCGCATTGAACAAAGTTGGCGTGGCGTGAATAAACCATTTTTCAGACATCAGATTATACGTTTCAATCGCTGCATCAATGTCTTCGCCATGAATACCTACCGACACGCGGAGAAACAATTGTTGCGGACGCTCGACTACTTTTCTATCCATTCGCAACAAATAAGACCGTTCCAAAGTCTTAAATCCGAAATAATCGAACTCATAATCGCGGTCATAAATGATGGCTGCGTCGAGTTTATCTTTATTTTTCTGAATGATTTTATGGGTTTCTTCACCAATCAACCCTGCTTTATCGCCCGTTTTTGGGTCAATGTAGTTGTACAATTCTTTCATCGTTTTCGAGAAAGACTTGTCGGTGTTTTTATGCAGATTCGACACCGCAATACGGGCTGCCAACACCGCATAATCGGGATGTTGTGCTGCCAACGAAGCCGCTGTCTCTGCTGCCAAGTTATCCAATTCTGTCGTCGTCACACCGTCGAACAGACCTTGAATCACTTTTTTGGAGATTTCGATATAGTTCACGAGTGGATTCAACCCGTAACACAATTTTTTGATGCGCGCCGTGATTTTGTCAAAGCTGACATCTTCGCGCTTACCGGTTCTTTTTATTACTTGCATATTCTGATTGTTTTGTATTTTTAAATTTTAGTGTGAATAGATATATTGTAAGGATATTTTTGTTTTTCGTTGTTTTTACTGAGGGGGGTGCTCTCAATCTTAGTAAGATTTTGAATCTTACTAAGATTAAAAAACCGCAAATCCCTCAT
>JAYSQG010000368.1:0-1826 GCA_043721685.1 Saprospiraceae bacterium
GGAATATTGAGCAATAACAAACTGTTGCGCCCAACGGAACTGCAATAAATATCGAACAATTTTTCAGGCGTTTTCACCCGTTCATCTTCTTCTGGATGATAAAACCAACCTGGACGAATGGATACATCGGTTTCGGAAGGATACCAAACTAAACCTTTGGCATTCAATATTTTAGGGCGACTTGCCAAATCTGAATTGGTCATATCACCCATAGGCGCAAACGTGATATCCGTTTGAGAACCTTTTTCGATGCTGCCTTGTAGTTGGGCATCAATCGGCATAACGCTCCATTCCGTCTCTCTACCATAACCTGACTCTGTACCTACCCAACGAACATCGGGACCCATGATGGCAATCGTCGCCGCGGGTTGCAGTTTTCTGATGTGTTTATACCATCTTTCAAAATCATAAACCTGCTTTTTGCCGTTGGGACCTTCGCCATTCGCACCGTCAAACCACACTTCGTCAATGCGTCCATAATTGGTCAATAACTCCGTCATTTGATTGATAAAATAGTCATTATAAGCATCTGTGCCATACATCGGCGCATTGCGATCCCACGGAGAAAGATAGACACCGAAGCCGATGCCGTACTTTTTACAAGCCTCCGACACCTCTTTCATCACATCGCCTTTACCGTTTTTCCAAGGGCTGCTTTTGACCGAATGTTCTGTGTATTGGCTTTGCCACAAGCAAAAACCATCGTGGTGTTTAGCGGTCAAAATCACTTGTTTGATACCCGCTTTTTTGCACGTACTGACCCATTGTTCAGCATCTAATTCGCTGGGATTGAATATTTTAGGGTCTTCCGTGCCTTGTCCCCATTCTCGATTGGTGTAGGTATTAATCCCAAAATGAAAGAATGCGGTCAACTCCAATTCCTGCCACCGCAGCTGTCGTACTGAGGGGGTGACATTTGCGGCTTTTTTGACGATGTCTTTGGGTGTGTCGGTTGGTAAAATAGGTGTGTAGTTTTGAGCGTTTGATGTTGTCATGAAGCTCAAAACACTGAAAACAAGTATGGAATAAGCGTATTTTATGTTTTTCATTTTTTAATAATTAATGATTTATTTATGCCCTAACGTCGGCGAGGTTTTGAACCTCGCCGACGTTTTTTTTAATCTTTCATCCAAGCCATCGGTTTCTTCAAAAACACCCCATCGTTCTTTTGTGGACTGCCCTTTGTACTCCTTCCGTTTTTAATATATTGCGTCAAAAGAGCTGTTAGCTCCTTCACTACTGAGGGGTATGCCGCTTGCACATTTTTAGTTTCACCAATATCATTTTCAAGATTATAAAGCTGAATAGGTAGCAAACCATCCTCCTCTTTCCCTGGTTTTGGCGCACTCCAACCGCCCGAACCTGCGCACATTTCCAATTTCCATTTGCCTTTTTGAATCGCAAAATAACCTTCTACGGAGTGCAAAACCGTTGCTTTTCGCTTGTATTTAGTTGGTTTATTGGTCAACAAAGGCAACAAACTATAACTGTCTTCACCCGCATTGTCGGGTAGTTTTTCATTTACAATGTCAGCACAAGTCGCTAAAAAATCGGTCAAACAGATCGTTTTTGAGCTTGTGGAATGAGCGGCTACCCTACCCTGCCATTTCACAATAAAAGGCACATGATGCCCACCCTCAAAAATATCGGCTTTTGTTCCCCTAAACACATAACTCGGATTGTGACCGACCTGCGCCAATTCCTTAAAATCTGCCATCGGAGAACAACCATTGTCGCTTGTAAAAATGATAATTGTATTGTTTTCTTCTCCGCTTTCTTTGACAGCTGCCATAATTTTACCAACCACATCATCCACCATCAACACG
>JAYSQG010000369.1:0-2177 GCA_043721685.1 Saprospiraceae bacterium
CGTAAATTTGAGGCGTTTACAAAGCATTTAACCCCCTCCGTATTTCAAACAAAAAATCAATAACACATTGATTATCAATATATTTACATGAAAAAAGACAAAAAAAAGGAGAATAAAATCTCAACCCAAGCACTCCAAAAAGGCATTCTAAAACTCTTCCGAGACAATCCTACCAAGAAATTTTCGGCACGACACATCATTGAGAAATTAGGCATTGACAACAATAAAGACTCTGTTCAATATGCTCTCGATCAACTTGAAGCCTCTGGTGACTTGACCACAGAACAAACAAAACCGGCTGTTGTAAAAAAGAAATTCGTTCCAAGAGAAGCCGATTCGGACTCTCCTGCTAAGGAACTTATTCGTAAAACGGAGTCTTCCCGGACGCCAAATGCGCAATACAGAGAATTAAATCCACATTCAAGACCGCAAAGAACGGCACCCGACAGACGTAAAACGTATGAAGGCATCGTTGATATGACCAAAACAGGTGCCGCCTATGTGGTCTGTGAAGGTTTAGAAAGTGATGTTTACGTACCCGCCAAGCTCGTTATGGGTGCGATGAATGGAGACAGAGTCAAATTGAGCGTCTATTTCCCAGCAAGCCGCGGAGGTGGCGGACGCAGAAAACCCGATGGCGAAGTGATTGAGATTGTGAAACGAGCGATGGATCACTTTATAGGTGTGTTTATTGTGACCAGAAAATATGCTGTTATCACGCCTGACCGTGTGGATGTGCCCGAAATTTATATCCAAATGGACGATACAAAAGATGCCCAAGATGGTGAAAAAGTGGTCGTTCAAATAACAGATTGGGGCGAAGGACGCAACAAAAAACTGTTCGGTAAAGTCACGGCTATACTCGGTCAACCGGGTACAAGTAATATCGAAATGCAAGCAATTTTGATAAATAATGGCTTTAACATCACGTTTCCAGACGATGTTTTAGCAGAAACGGCTTTGATTGACGACGATACGCCACGTGTAGAGGCGCATACTGAGGGGGATGGTTATAAAGTGCGCCGTGACTTCCGAGGCATTTCAACTTTTACGATTGACCCTTACGATGCCAAAGATTTTGACGATGCGTTGTCGTTTCAAGTTATGCCAAATGGCAATATCGAAATCGGTGTACATATTGCCGATGTAACGCATTATATCAAACCTCAAACGGCACTTGACCGCGAGGCTTATTTGCGTTCAACTTCGGTTTATTTGGTTGACCGTGTGTGTCCGATGTTGCCTGAAAGATTGTCGAATGAACTGTGTTCATTGCGTCCGAATGAGGATAAATTGACATTTTCAGCCGTTTTTGAATTTGATGATAAATATAAAATTGTTAAAAAATGGTTTGGAAAGACAATTATTCACTCCAATCGTCGCTATGCTTATGAAGATGCACAAGTGATTTTGGAAGAAGGAACAGGTGATTTTTCGCATGAATTGTTGAAAATGAATCAAATAGCACATCATTTACGCAAAAAGCGCTTTAAAAACGGCGCAATTAATTTTGAAACAGATGAGGTTAAATTCAAATTAGACGAACACGGCGTGCCAATTGAGGTTTTTGTAAAAGAAAGAAAAGAAGCACATTTGCTCATTGAGGATTTTATGCTTTTGGCAAATAAAGAAGTCGCAACATTTATGGCAAAACGCGATGAACGTTCCCGTTCAAAAGGGATTGAAGTGCCTTATATTTATCGGATTCACGACTTGCCTGATGTGGATAAATTGCGTGATTTCGCTTCATTTGCAAGTGAATTAGGTGTAAAAATGAATCTTGATACACCTCAAAACATCGCTAAATCGCTGAATGATTTGGCAAAAAAAGCAGAGAAAGATGAAAGTTTGAAGATGTTGACACCGATAGCGATACGTTGTATGGCAAAAGCGGTTTATTCATCGGACAATATTGGACATTATGGTTTGGCATTTGAGTTTTACAGTCATTTTACGTCACCGATTCGTCGTTATTCCGATGTTTTGGCGCATCGTATTCTCTATGAAAATTTAGAAACGATTAAACGTGTTGACAAAGAAAAACTCGAAGACCAATGTAAACACATCTCAAAACAAGAGAAAAAAGCATCGGATGCCGAGCGTCAATCCATCAAATACAAGCAAGTCGAATATATCAAAGCACATATCGGTGAGACCTTTGAAGGCATCATCAGCGG
>JAYSQG010000370.1:0-2567 GCA_043721685.1 Saprospiraceae bacterium
CTTCGTAAGGTTTGACTTGTCCTTTGAGTGTGTTGCGATTTGTGCCATCGGCGTAACCGAAAAACGCATTGTGTCCTGTCCCCCATTTGCCATTATCAAATAACATTTCGTTCCAACTGTGCGGCAATTCAAGCGGTACACCGTTGGGCGTTCCCAAATAAGGATAGACATGACCATCGGGATAATGGCTTATTTTGCCAATACCCACCGTATAATAATTGTTCTTTTTCAAAAGATGAATAAACGTCTCTGGCACATCCGTTTCAGGTTTACCTGATATATTATTGACTGCCGCCTCATTGCTCAAATCTCCTAATTTCCGTGGACGCAGACCCGTCAAAAGGCTGCTCCGAGATGCGCCACAAGTAGGTACAGTAACAAAATGGTTTTGAAACAAATAGCCTTCTGATGCCAATTTGTCAATATTCGGGCTTTTAATACCCGTTTTTCCATAACAATTGAGTTCAGGTCGCAAGTCATCAACGGCGATAAATAAGATATTGGGTTTCTTTTCCGTTGGTTTGAAAGAGACGATGATGATGAGTGCAACGCTCGCCAATGCTGTTATGATGCCTATTTTTTTCATTGAAAAGCTATTTTATGGATTTTATACTGTTGAGTTACGAAATCCCGATTCTTTCGGGAAGGGGGAGCAATTTACAAAATTGTATAAATGCCTCCTTTTTTTGTTTTAAAATCAATCACAAAACCTTGATTAACAGTCATTTCCATTAATTTAGAAGGGTCTTTTATCAAAGGTTTTCCTGCATCAATAACATCAAAAAGACGATTCGGGCTTTCCCCTTTTGCTATTTCAAAAGTCATATTGACCGTCCTTTTTTCATTGGTTCTGATTCTACAATTCCCTCCCAAAACCGAATGAATAGTGGCTTTTGTCAATTGCCCATTCGCCCATTCCATATCAACAGTAAAACCACCACGGGCTTTCAAACCTGTCACTTTGCCGGTATGCCACGCTTGCGGTAAGGCGGGCAATAAGTGAATTTCTCCCCCATGACTTTGAATCAGCATCTCGGCGATGCCCGCTGTGACACCAAAATTGCCATCAATCTGAAAAGGTGGATGGGCATCAAAAAGATTGGGATACGTACCGCCGCCTGTCATCTTCGTGCTGTTGCTACGCACCAATCTAAAAAGGCTGTTTAAAAGCTTAAAAGCGTGTTCTCCATCTAAAAGTCTTGCCCACAAATTCACTTTCCAACCCATTGACCAGCCTGTTGCCACATCGCCACGTCGTTCCATCACACGTTTAGTGGCAGCCGCCAATTCAGGCGTTTTTTGCACCGTAATTTGATTGCTTGGGTGAAGTGCGTACAGATGCGAAACGTGCCTATGTTGTATATCACCATCTTCAAAATCCTCTGACCACTCTTGCAACTGTCCGTAATTGCCAATTTGGTAAGGCAACAGCTTGGTCAAATGTTGTCTGATTTGTTTTGTAAAATCATCTTCAATAGACAAGGTTTGACAAGCCTCCAAATATCGCGTGTAAGACTCTCGAATTATCGCCATATCCATCGTTGGTCCTGCGCTGAAAGTCGCTTGTTTGTTGCCGTCATAAATAAAATTTTGCTCAGGTGAATGACCGACAGGCGTAACCAAATACCCTTTGTCATTTTCTACCAACCAACCATCATAGAACTGAATTGCGCCTTTTAACAAGGGAAAAACCTGGTTTTTCAAGAAAATTGTATCGCCACTAAACAAATAATGCTCCCAAAAATGGCTCGTCAACCAACCGCCAGCCATGGGCCAAAACGAGCAATTGCAGTTGTCAACAGGCTCGGCATGCCGCCAAATATCCATATTGTGGTGCGCCACCCACCCCTCAGTACCGTACATGTTTTTAGCCGTTTCCTTGCCATTTATCGCCAATTCCTTGATGGCAGTAAAAAACGGTTCTTGACATTCTGCCAAATTGGTCAATTCGGCAGGCCAATAATTCATTTGTACATTGATATTAATGGTGTAAGCACCATTCCACGGCGGCACAAGTTGGTCATTCCAAATACCTTGTAAATTCAACGGTTGCCCACCCGGACGCGAACCTGAAATCATCAAATAGCGACCAAATTGAAAAAACAAAGCGGCAAACGACGGATCTTTGCCATTTGAAAAAAGTTCAACACGTTTATCTGTGGACAATTTTGATTGTTCTGTTTCAACACCTAAATTGATGGCGACTCTATCAAACAGTTTTTTATAATCTGTTAGATGGTTTTTATACAAATCGGCATAGGTTTTTTGCTCGATGGCTTTAAAATATTGGTTGATTTTTTTAGTTGGATTCGCCCCTTCGGTAGCAGGACTTTTGTCAAAACCATTGTAACTTGTCGCTGCAGTTAGGATAAAAACAACTTCATCAGCGTCTTGAATCGTGATTTTATCGCCTTGTTTTATGATTTGCCCACCTTTAATAGTCGTTTTTACTTGGGCTTCAAAAGCCATTCCTAAGCCGCCTATTTGTTTATCATACATCAAATTGGTGACATCGGGTTTGCGTTCGCCATTTTTATCATAGAGTTCAGGGTATTTGTGCTGGTCGC
>JAYSQG010000371.1:0-3508 GCA_043721685.1 Saprospiraceae bacterium
TGCCAGCCGTTTTTCCTTTGTTTACGATATGCATTCCCTCGGCTTTTGAAGCGTTTTCAACGCCAAATGTGCCGTTGACTTCATCCTACTTTATAAATACAATCATGGATGTCGTCTTGTTTTTTGGTGATAAAAACATCGCTTTACTGACGGGTGCCCTTTTTGGTTTGATGGTACTTGCCCAACAGAAAAAGAACAGTAAAGAAGGTATGATGTCATTCGTTCAAGTGGCTTTGATGAGTGGCGGCGGCATCATTCTCATCACCGCAGCGGGTGGTGCATTTGGGGGCATGTTGCAACAATCGGGCATCAGTACCCGCATTGCAGATTTGACAAAAGACTACCAAATGGCTCTCATTCCCTTAGCTTTTTTGATAACGGCAGTGGTGCGAACAGCACAAGGTTCGGCAACAGTCGCATTGATAACCGCTTCGGGCATTCTCGCAGGCATGTCTTCCAATGCCAATTTAGGTTTCAACCCTGTTTATCTATGTTTAGCGATTGGCAGCGGCGCAAAACTAATCCCTTGGATGAACGATGCAGGTTTTTGGATTATGTGTAAAACCAGTAATTTGACGGAAGCAGAAGCTCTTAGAACCATTGCACCGATGCAATCTTTAATGGGTATTGTGGGTTTGATTTTGACAATGATAGCGGCGGCGGTTTTTCCGATGGTTTAGTACCCCTCAGTATAAAAGGTTTTTTGATAAAGAAACTATAAACTTGGCGGATGTTTTCCCACAGCCACCAATATGTTTCGTAGATTGACTAAACCAATTCTATTGAGTTTTAGGCAAGTAATTGTAGCGCGTCCTGTAGGTGTTGTGCCAACGATGACACTAAAATTTTCTGACCATTCAAAATGGGCAGACCATTTTTCTGTTCTTGGATTGTAAAGAGGAACTAAATCACCTGTAAGTAAATCAAAAACGTATGTTGTTGACGCTTTATACAAATTGCAGCCTAAACACGACCAAGCGAGGTTGATTAATTCATCTAATCCGCCTTTAGATATAGGTAAAATATGTTCCGCAGAAAATGGGTCATGTGAGAGAATAGCTTGCATTTGGCAATACTCACAACAATCTGCGGCTCTTTCGCAAACAGCTTTGCGTAAAGTCGGTTTCATTCAGAGATATGTTTTATGCCTAAATCTTTCATAGTTTGTTCAAGTGAAACATTGCGTAAAGTCGCTAATTGAAGAACATAAGCCATACGTTTAGCGTGAGCGATTTCTATTAAATCATTCAATTGAATGAGGCTTTCACGTTCGGCATCGGTTATTTTATTTAATTTATAAAGCGTTCTCAATCTATGGTATTCTGCTAAATCGTCTGTTTGAACAGCCAATTGGCAATGCTTTAAAAGTTCCGCTTCGGTTAGAGGTTGTTCGCTTTTTTTAGCATTTCTTGAAATGCTTGTAGCCGTCAACAACTGTGTTATATAACGCTCTAAGGACATCCCTTCTCGGGTTGCACTTTCTCGGAGATAATGCTCCGTTGTCAATGGCAGTTGAATTGTTAAGGACATTTTATCTTTAATTTTATACAAAAATAGGCTTTTATTCTACTTGCAGCAAGGATTCTTACTAATTCTTTTAATATCGTTTTGTTTTTATAAAGCTAAAATCATTTGACAAATCAATGTTTATCTTTGTTGAATTTTAAAACAGACCCCCTCAGTATAAAAGCCATTTTATTAACAAACATTGAAAATTGAAAATAATGAATCCACACCACAAGCCATTACTCAACTCGAAAACACCGACACTACTGTTGGTTGCCTTGTTCACATTTACTGCTATTCGACTGATTGGGCAACCTTCAAATGTCATGAAGGATACGGCTTTATTATATAAACAATACAAACCCAAAAAGAACGACAGAGTTATTTCAAGGTCTAAATATATGGAAAAACTCTATGGTTTTTGGTTGGGTGAGTGCATTGCCAATTGGACAGGTTTGGTGACTGAAATGGATAAGATTGGCAATATTGGCGATATCAAAACAGGTGCTTTTTATACAAGAGCTGATTGGGGCGAGCCAGACCAACAGAATATTTGGGGCGGTGGTCTGAACGGCAATTTGTCACCGACAATTGATTTTATTTTTAAAAATGAAGGCGATACTTGGGGTGCAGACGACGATACGGACATTGAGTATATTTATCAAGACCTTTTATACACAAATAAAACGTCGGTATTAACGGGCAAACAAATTCGGGGAGGTTGGCTAAAGCATATCAAAGCGGAAGAAGAAAATTATTTGTGGGTTTCCAATCAAAAAGCATTTGATTTGATGAAAGCAGGTATGGTGCCACCTGAAACAAGTGCGCCCGTAAATAACCCTGAATATGAAATGATTGATGCGCAATTAACCACTGAAATTTTTGGTCTTTTTGCACCCACGCGCCCTGATATTGCTTTGAAAATGGCGCATCTGCCTATTCAAACAACGGCAAGAGAGAATGCGGAATGGATTTCGGAGTTTTATGTCATTATGCATTCTTTGGCTTCGATTCCTAATGAGAAAAAGCCTATGAAAGAAAGAGTCTATTGGATGGCGGATGAAGCACGCAAGCATTTACCCAATGATTCTTACGCTGCTAAAATGTATGATTTTGTGAAAAGTAAGCATCAAGCGAATATTCCGTGGGAGCAGACAAGAGATGAAATCTATCAAAGGTATCAAGTTGAACAAGCAGATGGCTACAATTTAACTTCAAAAAATATATATTGTAATGCTTGTTTTGCTGCGGGAATTAACTTTGCATCAAGTATCGTCAGTTTGCTTTATGGTGAAGGTGACATAAAAGAGACCATCAAAATTGGTGCATTAGCAGGTTGGGATTCTGATAATCCTACGGCTACTTGGGGCGGACTTTTAGGTTTTATGTTGGGTAAAGAAGGTATAGAAAAAGCTTTTGGAAGAAAGTTTGCCAATAAATTCAACATACACCGCACAAGGATTGGTTTTCCAAACAACGGCATAGATACATTTGAAGAGATGTCGAAAAAAGGCATTTATATCGTTGATAGAGTTGTGCAAGAGCAAATGGGTGGTGGTATTGATTTAAAAAAGAACCTTTGGTATATTCCTAATATTGGTTTACAGATTCCAGTTGGGAAATAAAATATGTAAGATGACTAATATCCATGATAATACAGTTATCCAAACAACGCCACAAGACAACGTCGGTATCGTCTGCAACACTTTTGGTCTCCCAAAAGGTACGGTCGTTTTAAACAACATCGTTTTAATCGAGGATATTCCGATGGGGCATAAAGTCGCTTTGATGGATATGGATAAAAACGATGCTGTTATCCGTTATGGGCAAGTGATTGGATATGTGGATAAAAACATTCAACGCGGGGAATGGGTGAACGAGATGAAACTCGTTCACCCACAGCCACCCGACCTTATGAATATGCCTCTGCCCGAAGCAAAAGACGTAACGATTGAACCTTTGAACGGCTATACATTTCAAGGATATAAAAATGCCGATGGCA
>JAYSQG010000372.1:0-1345 GCA_043721685.1 Saprospiraceae bacterium
CTTCTTTGTTATTAAAAACATATTCGACACGCTCAACAACCTCTCCATTGAGTAGTTTTTCAACGTCTGCATGAAACGCTTTTTTATCAATAGATTTCGGTAAATCGAAATTATGGATGCCATTTTCATCTGTTTCCTGCTGATGTCTTGGAAAATAGTAATCGTCTTGCGAAATAATACACAAATCTTCTTCTGAAAACTGTTTTCTAATATCTTTGATAAAAGTCGTTTTGCCGCTACCCGAGCCGCCCGTAATACCTATGATGAATGGTTTTTGCATATTTTTTAATGATGAATGATGAAGTATGAATGATAAATATTGCCCCCCTCAGTATTTTGAGGTAATAAACGTCAAATTTACAAACACAACAATATTTTTATTATTAAAAATCATTTTCTACATTTGACCGACAGAGAAATATGAAATATGAAATATGAAATATGAAACATCATCATTTATATTTTATACCTCATCATTCATACTTCATCATTCATATTTCATATTTAAAATAATTATGGAAAGATTTACAGGCGTTTTCGGCATATTGCTGATTCTGGGCATTGCGTATTTGATGTCGAACAACCGCAAAGCTATTAATTTTCGCACGGTTGGCATGGGCTTGTTGCTACAATTTGCATTGGCTCTCTTTATTTTAAAAACGGCTGTCGGCAAAGGTATTTTCAACACGATTGGCGGTGGCGTTACAAAAGTGATAGATTTTTCGCAGGAAGGCGCGGCTTTTGTTTTCGGTCCGCTTATCAATGTGCCTGCTGTCGGTAAAGCATTTGGCGGCGGCGGCTTCATTTTCTTCTTCAAAATCATTCCAACCATCTTGTTTGTGGCGGTTTTAGTCAATATTGGTTACCACTTTGGTATTATTCAACGCATCGTACAGATTTTGGCGAAAGGCTTATTTTGGTTGATGCGGGTGAGTGGGGCAGAGGCTTTGTCAAATATCGCCAGTGCGTTTGTCGGTCAAGTTGAGGCACAAATTATGATTCAACCATATCTGAAAGGTATGACTAAAAGTGAATTATTGGCTTCCATGTCAGGCAGTTTTGCATGTATTTCTGGTGGTGTGATGGCAGCTTATATCGGTTTGGGTGTTCCTGCCGAGTATCTTTTGGCAGCAAGTATCATGGCAGCACCAGGCGCATTAGCGATTTCAAAAATCATTTATCCAGAAACGGAGGCATCAGAAACGACAGGTACAGTCAGTATCGAGATCAAAAAAATACATTCCAACCTTATTGATGCTATTTCAGCGGGTTGTAGCGAAGGGCTGAAAATTGGCTTCAATGTAGCTGCCATGTTAATTGGTTTTTTGGCTTTAATTGCTTTGAT
>JAYSQG010000373.1:0-13802 GCA_043721685.1 Saprospiraceae bacterium
GTCCCGTTTGGCAGATATGGCAACAGGAACGAATGCAGAAATCATCACGTTTTCAGAGCATTATCGCTTCAATTTTCGCTCTTTTGTAACTATGGCAGTGCTGAATATTGTTTTGAATTTGGCACTCATTCCCATCATAGGCATCGAAGGTTCAGCTTTGGCAACGCTTATTTCAATATCGCTTGTTAACCTCTGGCGTTTGTTTTTTATCAAAAGAAAAATGGCTATTCATCCCTTAGATGTACGCATGTTGTGGGTGGTTGCCTTTGGTTTATTCGCTTGGTACATGGCTTTCTTGACCCCCTCAGTATATTTCGATTTTTTTCCAAAAATAGGGAATGCGTTTGCGAATATATTGATTAAAGGTTTGATTGTTAGTGTTTTATATCTTTTTCTGATTCTTAGATTTAAAGTTTCAGAAGATGTAAATGGCGCTTTTCAAAATGTCTTAAACATCATTCGAACAAGGAAATAAAACTTGTAAAGTGCTTTTTAAATAGAAAATTTACTCCTTATTGGATTCCATTGAATCCATAATATCAAGTATTTCAGATTTGATAAAAGGAATGTCTTCTTGAATTGTCGCCCAAACAAGATTCAAATCTACACCATGATAATGATGAATGAGTTTGTCTCTCATTCCCGCCATGCCTTTCCAAGGAACTTGTGGGTTATTGCCTGTTGTATCTATGGATATTTTCTTAGTTGCTTCCCCCATTATTTCAATATTCCTAATGACAGCATCTTGAACTATTGAACGCTTATGAAAAGAGTCTTCATTACAATCCTTTGTATATTCTTCAATTTTTCAATGGATTGTTTTATATGAATTAGGTATAACATATCGCCTTTCATGCCACGTATAATTTAATGAGTTCACGATGAATTTGGTCTGCAATGAATGGCGAGAGCGCATTTTCTGTTACCAAGTCTATCTTTAAATTAAGCGATTCGGAAAGTTCATTTTCAATTAAAACAAATTGAAGGAGTGAAGGTGATTTATAAAAATCCACTAAAATATCTAAATCGCTATCTGGACGATGCGTTCCTCTTGCTCGTGAGCCAAAAATACCAATGCTTTTTGCACCATATTTTTTAAGGATTTCAACGATGATTTTCTGCGCATTCGATTCCATTCTTTAATTTTTTTTCAAAGATAAATATTTACTTTGAATTGTGAAATAACAAAAACAAAAAAAGCCCCCTCAGTATTTTGCCTAAAAGACAAACACGAGGAGGCTTTTTTATTTGGAAAAAAAATATTAACGCATCAAAGACTTACCAGGATAAGTCGCCATTGCGCCCAATTCCTCTTCAATACGGAGCAATTGATTGTATTTAGCAATCCGGTCGCTGCGGCTTGCAGAACCGGTTTTGATTTGTCCACAGTTCAAACCAACCGCTAAGTCAGCAATTGTTGTGTCTTCTGTTTCACCTGAACGGTGACTCATAACGCTGGTATATCCTGCGCGTGTAGCCATATTCACAGCGTCAACAGTTTCAGAAAGAGAGCCAATTTGGTTTACTTTGACAAGGATGGAGTTGGCAATATTGTTTGTGATGCCTTGTTGCAAACGGGTCACATTCGTTACAAATAAATCGTCACCGACCAATTGAATACGGTTGCCTACTTTTTCAGTTAAGTTTTTCCAACCTGCCCAATCGTCTTCTGCAAGACCGTCTTCGATGCTTAAAATTGGATATTTATTGCACCAATCAACCCAAAAATCAACCAATTGGTCAGAAGTCATTTGTTGACCCGAAGATTTTTTGAAAATGTACATGCCTGTTTCAGCATTGTACAATTCACTTACCGCCGCGTCCATAGCAATCATCACATCAACGCCTGGTTTGTAACCAGCTGCTTCAATGGCAATCATAACTGTATCAATCGCTTCAACATTGCTTTTGATGTTAGGGGCAAAACCGCCTTCATCGCCTACGTTTGTTGAATAACCTTTCTTTTTCAAAACACCTTTCAAGGCGTGGAAAATCTCAACACCCATGCGCAAACCTTCTTTGAAAGTCTCAGCACCAACGGGCATCACCATAAACTCTTGAAAATCAATAGAGTTGTCAGCATGTTCACCACCGTTCAGGATATTCATCATCGGCACAGGCATCACGTGTGCATTCACACCGCCGATATAGCGATACAAAGGCTGATTCGATTCACGAGCAGCTGCTTTTGCGACTGCAAGGCTGACACCGAGAATGGCATTTGCGCCCAATTTGCCTTTGTTTGGCGTGCCGTCCACTTCAATCATTAATTTGTCAATCAAGCGTTGCTCGAAAGCATCGTGACCGTGTAGGACATCGTTTAATGTGCCATTGACGTTTTTAACAGCCTCTAACACACCTTTGCCGAGGTAGCGAGACATATCGCCGTCGCGTAGTTCAACCGCTTCATGTGTGCCTGTCGAAGCACCAGATGGAACGGCAGCTCTGCCGATAAAACCGCCTTCGGTCATGACTTCAACTTCAATAGTCGGGTTGCCACGCGAATCGAGAATCTCACGGGCGTGTACGTTCAGAATTTCACTCATTTATTAAGTTTGATTTTTTATAAGAAATAGACATTAATCGTTGATTTTCGTTTCAACAGACGCCCTCCGTAGTGACATCTTTTTCAAGGCACTTGCGGGCGGCATAAATTTGGATAGTGATATTTGGTAAGACGCGCAAAGATAAGGCATTGAAACTAAATCAAGCATTTACCAAAAGAAAATTCTCGATTTTAGTTTTAAAAGGACGTATTTGAACTCATTTACGTAGCGTAGCAAGAATCTCAAAAAAGCGGTTCCGGTATTTCCAAACCTTGAAATAAGGCGTTAAACTAGGATTGAAACCCCTAAAAAAGGACTCAACACCTGGCAACATTGAGCCTTCAAAATCAAAAATATCTAAGCCTTGTGCTTTTGCGTCGTAGATAGCTTGTGCCAACAAAAAGGACGTTGCTCCTTGTTTACGCCCCATCTCAGTAGTACCTCCTGCCAAGTAATAAGCTATTTTTTTATCCAAAATAATATAAATTGCTGCTTCAATACCCCCCTCAGTATTCGATGCAAAATAAATCAACCTTTGCTCACTTTTTTTCAAAAATACATCCGCACTTTGCCAAATAGAGTAGGGAATAGTGCTTTTTAAGTTCTGACGTTCAAAGGTTAAGTTATTGATTGCCAAAAACTTATCTAAGTCATTTGAATGTGTTATATGAAAATGCTGTTCCGCTTTGCGAATATTCCGTTGTGTATGTTGTTTAAAATCGGAGAAAAGATTGTCCGTTTTTTGTAAATCTAAATGATAAGTATAACGTGTTGTTTGCTGAAAACCTGCCCAAAAGAAAGGTTGCCAATCGGTTAAGGCTGTTGAAAAACGAAAATTGGCAAAGTGAAAAGGTGGTAATTGCTCAATCAACTCCGCCAATATTTTCTTGACAAAATGATATTGTTCATGCTGTTTTGGGGTATCCATTTTTTTAAACCAAATGCCACAAAAAGGTGACAAAGGCGATTCGCTTAAAACCGTCAAACCCCATTTTTGCTTTATTTTGAAGGTTAAAGCGCCCAATATTTGCCCTTTTTTATCTTTTGATAAAACAACTTGCCAAGACGACGTCCCCGTATTCACGGCATCTAACCACCCATTTTGCATGAAAATCGGAATGGTTTCCTCTGTTTGACAGAGTTCTATATAATCAAGTTTGTTTTGATTCATTTTACTTTACCAAAATTTTCTTACCTATTATATTTAAAAAACAAAAAAATAGTCTTGAAATAAAAGCAAAATTAATCATCTTCGCAACCTAAACAACAAGAATGTATGAAATATAAACCTATCGATATCGTCAGCGTTGGTGAACTGCTGATAGATATGATTTCTATTGATTTTGCCGACAAAATGGACGAAGTTGAGACTTTTAAGCGTATTGTCGGCGGCAGCCCTGCAAATTTAGCAATGAATATGCGGCGTTTGGGCAATAATGTTCGCCTTGTTTCTACGGTTGGAGACGATGATATGGGCGATTTTTTGATGAATTATGTCAAAAAATTGGACTTAGACACATCTCTTATCCGTCAGACGAACGTGCCAACGACCATGATATTGGTCAGCCGTTCAAAAAACGTCAGCAATTTTGAGGCTTATCGAGGTGCCGATACGCATATTTCAATGAGTCAATTGCCTGATGATGTTTTAAGTCAAACAGCTATTTTCCACACCACTTGCTTTGCTTTGTCCAAACAGCCAGCTCAGATGAATATACTGAGGGGGGCAAAACGGGCTGTTGAATTTGGTTGTCAATTGAGTATTGACGCCAATTACGCCCCTAAAATTTGGGAAAATAGAGTAGAAGCGCAACACATCGTAGCAGAATATTGCAGCTATGGCGCTTATGTGAAAATAAGTGAAGTGGATTGGGCACGTCTTTATGATTCAGAATTAACAGACCCAGCTGCTGCTGCCGCCCATTTCCTTGATTTAGGTGCAAAAAATGTCTGTGTCACTTTGGGTGGCGATGGCTGTTATGTCGCGGATACTGAGGGGGGACATTTTCTCGCTGCGCGTAAAGTTGAAGTTAAAGACACAACAGGCGCAGGGGATGCTTTTTGGTCTGGTTTCTTAACGGCTCGACTGAATGGTTTTTCAGTCTTAGATGCGGCAAAAGCAGCGCGACGCATGGCTGAATTGAAACTCGGTCATTTTGGACCTTTGCCTACAAGTGTTTCTAAATCAGTGATTTATGAGGATATTTCTATGTGAGATATTAAGATTTTAAGATAAAAGACGTTAAGATTCACATCAGGAATCTTAACGTCTTTTATCTTAAAATCTTAATATCCTAAAATTTATGGTTTCTCAAACTTAGTTAGTTCTGTATAACCCTCCAACTCGCCTTTTTGATTATAGGTTTCAGATTTAACCAAACCGACTCCAGGCGCAAGCCATTGCACAGCTTTAATAGAGCGTTTGAACATGACTTTCACATCCATATCGTAAGAAATTTTGTAACAATCGAATGTACCCGCAGGGGTTGTGATGCTTTCCTTTTTCTCTACTTTTCGATTTTTCATATCGAATTTCATATTCATGAAAGTCATACCGTTCGTGCCCATTTTCATTTCTGTCGTTCCATCAGATAAAGTCATCCCCTCAGTCAAAACGGGCGGAATTTCAATGCCTGTACCCGAAATAGAAACTTCCATATTTTTCATTTGCGTTGCAAAATCTGCCATCATCATCGAGCTAATGTCCATTTTGATAGTACCATTTTCGCATTTGACATTATAGGTTTTGGCTTCAGCAAGCACCTTCCCTTTGTCATTTTTCATTGTCGCTTCAATAGTCGCATCGAAATTTGAGCCATCGGATTTTATTGTTTTGATCAATGATTCACTTGTACTTGTGATTTTACCCTTTTCATTGTAGTTCGTCATGGCAATTTTAGTACCTTCTTTCATGGCATAAAAGCTCTGCGAACAGTCTTGTGCAAATGTAAATTGAAAGAAAGATAATAAGGCAATAACAACAAGGCTCGTTTTTTTCATTTTATTTAGATTGTTTAGTTTGAAATTGGTGAATTAAAAATTGATATTCAAATATACAACAAAAACACCTTTTCGCACCTTTTTAGTTCTCTTTGCCTAGTTAAATTGCTGTTAATACTCGGTAATCGTATTCGTTATTGGTTAATCGTTATTCGTTTTTCGTTGCACGCATTAACGAATAACGAATAACGATTAACCAATAACTATAACTGCATATTCACTTTCTTAGTCGGTGCCAACATTTCGTTCCGTAAAGCCATTTGTCGTGCTACGTTTTGAGCAACATTTAAAAAGGCTTGTTTGGTAATGGGTTCTTCGCCCAAAATAGCAGGTTTACCTGCATCGCCACCTTCACGGATACCCATAACAAGCGGAATTTGACCCAAAAGAAGACTGTTGCTTTGTTTAGCCAATTTTTTGCCGCCGCCTTCTCCGAATATTTTGTATTGACGGTCGGGCATATCGTCGGGTGTGAACCAAGCCATATTTTCAACAATGCCTAAAATCGGGACATTGACTTGTGGCAATAAAAACATATTGATGGCTTTAATGGCATCAATAACGGCGACTTCTTGTGGTGTCGTGACTACGACAACACCCGTTACAGGTACAGTTTGCACCAATGTCAATTGTACATCACCAGTGCCAGGCGGCAAATCAACGACGAGGTAATCAAGTTCTCCCCAAAGCGTATCGTTGAAAAACTGTTTGATGACACCCGCCAAACGAGGACCCCTCAGTACCACTGCCTGTTCTGGCTCAATGATATTGCCGATGCTGATGACTTGCATTCCGTAGGCTTCGAGTGGCACCATCTTTGGCACGCCATAAACCTCTTGCAATTTCGGTCTTTGTCCTTGCAAACCCAACATGGTTGGAATACTGGGTCCATAAACGTCAGCATCCATAATACCGACACGTGCGCCCAAAGCCTTTAATCCTAAAGCCAAATTGACTGCAACCGTTGATTTACCCACACCGCCTTTGCCAGAAGCAACAGCAATGATGTTTCTCAAATGTGGCAATGGACGTTCAGGTGCTTCAGCTGCGCCCCCCTCAGTAGGACGCGCCAAAGTATGCACATTGGGTTGTGCTTGAGGATATTCTTTTTGAATCGCTGCAATACATGCAAAAATCAATTCCGTTTTGTTGCCCATATTCAGCGTTGGCAAAACGAGGGTAAAGTTCACATTGTCGCCTTCAATCTTTAGGCCCTCAACCATGCGTCTTTGGATGATGTCTTGTCCAGTTGCCGGGTCTTTGACCGTCCGTAAAGCATCTACTATTTTATTATTATCTATCATTTTGTTGTATTGTTGTATTGTTGTATTGTTGTATTGTTGTATTGTTGTATTGTTGTATTGTTGTATTGTTGTATTGTTAATTTCTCATTAGTGAATTTTATTAATGAGTTTATTTTTAAAGGAAGCAAATCGAGTTGAGAAAAAATATGGTTGTATTGCTCAATTGTTATTAGTTGTCTAACTTTTGATTTTTCGTTCCAATCAAAACATTCTTTGACAGAGCCAAAAGAATAATGGTAGAATTTAATTTTATCTTTTTTATGGTAACGACCAAATCCTTCTGCAATATTTGCAGAAATTGAATCGGTTGCGGTCACAAATTGCTCTCCGACTGTTTCTTTTGCAAAATGATTCCAACTGATAACTATATTCCAAATGTAATTGGATAAATGAAAGGCTATTTTGTAAGCCTCAATGTCATTTAGTTTGAGATAATTTTTATTTTCCATTTTCTCATATTTTAAACAGCAATTCAACAATACAGCAATTCAACAATACATTTTTATTTTTTTAAGCACGCCTTTACAAAATCCACAAAAAGTGGGTGTGGGTTTTCCACTGTACTTTTCAATTCAGGATGAAACTGAACACCGACAAACCACCGGTGATTAGGGATTTCAATAATTTCAACCAAACCACTTTCAGGATTTGTACCTGTTGCGACCATTCCTGCCGCTTCGATTTGGGCTAAATAATTGTTGTTAAACTCCCAACGATGCCGATGACGTTCTTGAATATTCTGTTTTTTGTAGGCATCAAAGGCTTTTGTGCCTTTTTTGATTTTACAATCATAAGAACCCAAACGCATGGTGCCACCTTTTGCAGTGATCTTTTTTTGATCTTCCATCAGGTCAATAACGGGGTTTGTCGTTTCAGGATTGACTTCTGTTGAAGCGGCATCTTTTAAACCCAATACATGTCGCGAAAATTCGACAACAGCGGATTGCATACCTAAACAAATACCGAAAAACGGCAAATTGTTTTCACGACAATACTGTATCGCTTCATATTTGCCTTCAATACCGCGCTCACCAAAACCTGGAGCGACTAAAATACCATCAAAAGCACCTAATAATTTGCCAATATCTTTCCCTTTAATCTTTTCAAGTTGTTCAGAATGAATCGGTACGACTTTTACACGACATTCATTCACTGCACCTGCATGGACAAATGCTTCATAAATGGACTTATAGGCGTCTTGCAATTCGTTGTATTTTCCGACTAAACCTATGCGTATTTCATGCGTTGGGTTTTTGAATTTGCCTAAAAACTCTTTCCATTTCCGCAAATCGGGTTCGCGGCGGTCGTGGAGTCTTAGTTTTGAGATGACGACTGAATCTAATTTTTCTTTGAGCATCAAAAGTGGTACATCATAAATCGTTTCTGCATTCATGGCTTCAATAACCGAACCCACTTCGACATTGCAAAACAAAGCGAGCTTTCTTTTGATGTCCATACTGAGGGGGTGCTCTTCGGTGCGACAAACGAGAATATCGGGCTGGATTCCTGTATTCAACAGCTCTTTGACACTGTGTTGTGTCGGTTTTGTCTTTAATTCACCAGCCGCTTTTAAATATGGGACGAGAGTCAAATGCAAAACAAGGCAGTTGTCCGCGCCCAATTCCCAACGCAATTGCCGTAAGGCTTCGAGATAGGGTAGTGACTCAATATCGCCTACAGTGCCGCCCAATTCAGTGATAATGATATCATACTGAGGGGTCTGCCCGAGGACTTGCACCCGCCTTTTGATTTCATCGGTCACATGTGGCACGACTTGTACCGTTTTGCCGAGATAATCGCCCGCCCTTTCACGGTCAATGATGGTTTGATAGATGCGCCCTGTCGTCACATTGTTCGCTTGTGAAGTGGGCGTGTTGAGAAAACGCTCGTAATGACCCAAATCGAGGTCTGTTTCTGCCCCGTCGTCCGTCACATAACATTCGCCATGCTCATACGGATTGAGCGTGCCTGGATCAACGTTCAGATAAGGGTCGAATTTTTGAATCGTGACTGAAAAGCCACGTGCTTGGAGGAGTTTAGCAAGGCTCGCTGCTATGATGCCTTTTCCCAATGATGATGTTACACCGCCTGTTACAAATATATACTTTGCCATAAATTGTTTATTGTCTCTGTTAAGACATTTGCTTTATTCATTTATGGGACACAAAGGTAGATTATCCTTTGAAAAAGCAAGGATACTGAGGGGGTTGTTTTTTTGAAAAAAGAATGGGTGGCTGTTTTGTGGCGTGCTTAAATTGACGGGGTGATTTAAAATCACCCCGTCAATGGTTAACTAAACGTCATTTTTCAATTCAAATTCATGCAAAACATGCCATTTCTTTCCAATCTCTTGTTCAATCAGACTAATTTTCTTGAAGGTTATTTTATTGGGCAAATTAATTTTTTCCAATTGCTCAAATACCTCATCTGTGCAAGTGGCATTTCTGGGGTGCATCAATGTAATATGTGGTTCAAGTTTTCGAGGCTTTTCGATTATGCCCGCTAAAATGCATTCTCTTAATCCCTCAAAAGAAGCGTAATTGCCAACAGCAGGCATCAAAACACCTTTGCCGTCTGAAAATCGAACAACATTGCCAAAATCAATCGTGATGCAAGCATGATTGATTTGTCTCAAATTCACAATCACCTTTTCGATGTCTTCAATTTCATCTTCTCTGCACAGAGTAACATGACTTTTAATCAAATCATATTGCTTGGAATTAAAGGTTTTGCGAATCTTTTCTATGTTTTCCGATTCATTGTCCTCGATGAGAAGGGTCAATTGTTGGCGTTTTCTATTCATGAATTTTCCTCCATTCTACTGTGCTATCCTGAGCTAATTTAATGACTAGAGTTTTAGTATGAAGTGGAAAGCAGATTGAAAACTTCATCTTGTTTTAAACCTTTCAATTTAGTATTGTAAACTAAATCTTTGAGCATCTCATTTCTGTAGGGATAGTCCAAATTATTTTTTGTTACCCATTTTGTTTTGTCAAACTTCTCCTCATTTTTGTCCTGCTTAGTGTTTTTACAAGCTAACAAACTTAGAAAAAGTAATATTAGAACGTTTCTTTTTTTCATAAAACAATAAGGATCATTTTTAAATAAGTATCGAGCGATAAAAAAAGATTCAGTCGCAATTGTTTCTAAATTTACACATTATTTACGAGAAGCCATAAAAATATGAAAAAACACATCATTCTAGCCATCATTGCATCCGCTTTGGGCTTTTTTGTTGATTTATACGACATTATTATTTTGAGCATTGTGCGCAGCAAAAGCCTTTTGGCAGTCGGTGTTGCAGAATCTGATTTGCTATCGAAAGGCGTAACCCTCATCAATGTTCAAATGGTGGGTATGCTAATAGGTGGCTTTGTATGGGGCATTATTGGCGACAAATTTGGGCGGTTGTCGGTGTTGTTTGGCTCCATTATTTTATATTCTACCATGACTTTTTGCAATGCTTATGTGGGTAGTTTTGAGATGTATTTGGTGTTGCGCTTTTTGACAGGTGTGGGTTTGGCTGGTGAATTGGGCGCGGCAATAACACTTGTAACAGAACAAATGCCACAAAAATATCGGGGTATAGGTCCCGCTATTATCGCGGGTTGCGGTATGTTGGGCGCGATTGTTGGCGCATATGTCGGCGGCAAATACTCATGGCAATTCACTTATCAATTGGGTGGTATTTTGGGTTTTCTGCTATTGATTTTGCGTCTGGGTGTTCTCGAATCGGGACTTTTCAATACCATGAAAGGCAAAACGTCGTCTAGAGGCGATTTTCGTTTGATTCTTAACAACAAAAACCATCTGAAAAAATACATCAGCATTGTCGTTATGGGCTTTCCTGTTTGGTTTATGAATGGAGTTGTGATGACATTTACGCCCGAAATTGCAAAAGCGTGGGGCATGTCAGAGATACCGACAGTGAGTGGTGTTTTTACCTACTATTTTATTGGTTTTACTTTTGGCGATTTGTCAGGTGGCTTTTTGAGTCAATATTTAAAGAGTCGAAAACGAGCAATTTTTACGTATTTAACAATGTTTTCTATCGGAATGGTTGCTTTTTTTCTATTTGGAAAGTATTCTGTGAACTTGTATTACGGCATTTTTCTCTTTGTTGGTTTCAGTGGTGGCTATTCGATTGTATTGTTGACTTTGGCAGCAGAACAGTTTGGCACAAATATCCGCGCCACAGTAACGACCTCGGCGTTGAATTTAATTCGCGCCACTGTTATTCCACAAGCCGCTTTATTTGGGTTTTTAACGCCGCATATTGGGGCAATTTACAGTATTTTGGTGGTCGGTATCATCGCTATTGGTATTTCATTCTGGGGTTTGAGCAATTTGGAAGAGACCTTTGACAAGGATTTAGATTATATGGAATGATAAATGATGAATGATGAAAAACTGTTGAAAGTCAACGTTTTGTAAATTCATCATTCATCATTTCCTTCGCGCAAGCTCGGCAAACCAACCCCTGCTGCGTCGAAACCGCCATCCACTGCCAGGATTTGACCATTTATATAACTCGCTTCCGTGCTGCACAAAAAATAAACGGCATTCGATATTTCGTCAACAGTGCCATAGCGGGCTAAAGGAATGGCATCGCTGTAAGAGCTTCTAATATCGGCAGAATGTACCAATTTCGCCATTTCAGTATCCACCGGACCTAGCGCAACAGCATTGACGCGCACCCCTTTATTGCCATATTCAACTGCTTGTTGCTTTGTCAAGTGCATGAGAGCCGCTTTGCTCGTCCCATAAGCAATGCGTAAGGTACTGGCGTGCTGCCTGCACATTCTCCGTTTGTTGGATTAGAATACCATTGGCATCATTTAACAAACCACCTTTCATAAACAATAGCGCACAATATTCTTTAAAAACATGTATTAAAACGATGTTACCTTTCTGAAACGTGTAACAAGGACAACCCCATTTTAATTCTTCGGTCAGCCCACAGTCAAGAACAATTGTTCTCAATGTCTCCAATTCTGCGTGCCACTTTTTGGCTTTACTAAAATAAAAATCAACCTTAGGATTCATGCTATTCATTTATTCATGCATATTACTTTACAACAATAATTTTATCATTATAAATCACGGTGAATCCTGACCGTACTTTATACCGTTTTAGGGTTTCAATTGCGTCATTGACCGTCACTTTGCCCTTCGTAATGCTCGCATCGGCTTCACTGCTTGAATGAACCACGCCTAAGTTTTTCAACAAAACATTCAATTCGATGAACTCGTGCCCATCTAATTCATATTCAAACTCAAATTGTTCTTTATTTTTCATTGTTCTAATATTTTAAATTTGGCATAAAGTTATACCAAAAAGCCTTGAAACCAAACGTTTTCAAGGCTTTTTAGGGTTTATACTGAGGGGGGGCTTTTATGACGCGAGTCAGAAGACCCGTTTAATAGTTCTCAGCAACCTTCCAACCCGAAGAAGAAAACAAGTTCTTGGTTGACGCTTTCTCCTTTTGAATTTGTTGCTGGATCCCATTTTCCTGTCATAGTAGTAATCAATTCAACCAACCCTTTATCTACAGAAGTATAGCCCGAAGTTTCTGTTAGTTTAACATGCGCTATTGTTACTGACACGGTAATACAAATCGAGATCGGCCTCTTTATTAACCGTATGGCTCAAATTCATATAACCAAAGGCTGTAAAACTAAAGGTTGTAAGTACAGCGCAAAAAATTAAAATGTTCTTTTTCATTTATGATTTATATTAATGATTAGGATTCATTCCTAAGCAAAAATAGGGCGGATGGCTGCTTAAATCACTATTTTAAATGTAAAAGAATGTAAATCAGGTGTAAAACATTTCAAATTGCATCAGATTTAAATAAAAGACATTCTTTCTAATTTCTTCTTTTTGAGTACTGAAGCATCCATGCTACTATTACACCCAAACACAGGATGATAAGAAACCAACCAAAAAAGTGCATTCCCCCAAAAGAATAACTGCCATTACCGTGCATCATAGCTTACATTTTTATTGTGAAGAAAACCCAAAGGTAACGCTTTCAAAACTCCGAAGAGTTACACAATTATGTAATAAAGTTGCATCATTCACATTTACGGATGAGTTGATTGAGAGGGTGTGCCTGAAATTAGTAGTATGCGTTAGGAGACCCACTTGTTACTAAACTTCTATTAATAAACCGAAGCCAGCGCCGCCGTTCGTTGTTGATTTGCGGGGAAAGAAAAACGAATACCTACGCCGTGCGGCTCACTCCTCTAACGCATTCAAATGTTTCGCTAATACGAACCCCATACTAAAGCAGCCCTGTAATAAATAACCTCCCGTAGGCGCATACCAGTCTAACATCTCTCCAATAGCATAAGAATTAGGTATTTTTTTTAGCTGAAAATGCGCATCTATTTCTTCCAAAGCAACACCACCTAAAGTTGAAATCGCTTTATCCAATTCATCGGCAGATTGGATAATAATCGGGACGGATTTAATCGTTTCTGCAAGTAGATTAGGATTCAAAAAGGTGTCTTTATCAGAGAATTGCTTTAAAAGTCCAATCGAAAGGGGGTCAAGATTCAAATCCTTTTTTAAAATATCCGTCACCTTAGCGTATTGAGAATTTTTGTATTTAGTCCTTATTTGATCAACGGTCATTGTCGGCTTTAAGTCCAAATAGATGACAACATTTTCTTCGGTAAGCAGTGTTTCTTGTATCTTTTGACTTAGGGCATAAATAGCATTACCTTCAAGACCGAATTTGGAAATGACCAGCTCTCCTTTAGCAAAATGACCCTTGTAAGTCAATGCAATATTCTTTAAAGGTTTCCCTTCATGTATCGTTATAAAGTGCTTATCCCAATCTACACCAAAAGAACAATTCGCTGCTCTAAAAGGTCGTACGCTCACCCCTCGTTCTTTAAAGGTTTCACGCCACGCACCATCTGAACCCGTCACCTTCCAACTCGC
>JAYSQG010000374.1:0-17209 GCA_043721685.1 Saprospiraceae bacterium
TTCGTGTTAAAGAGAAATATCTAAGTGTGAATAAAAAAAAACGAAAATAGGAAAATTTGCGCAAACGTTTTAATTATTCATGCAAACGACTTAAAAAGCCAATGCAAACGTTTGCACAGGCTTTTATTGCTTTATGTGCATTGTAACGGGTTTCTTGAAATCCAGAAAACGTTATATCTTTCGGAAATTAGTTGACTACTCGCAACAAAATTTTGAAAATATTATATTTTATAAAATTAAATTACTTTGGTTTTTTATCTTAATAAATATTTTTAATGAAAGTTTTGTAACTTTATAGGATTATAACAACAAGAATTATGACTTTTCCCAATATGGGCTACATGAAGGATACCAGAATCCAAAATGTCACTTAAAGAATATATGAATGAATTTAGAATGAAAAGAACTACACGCTTGGATGCCAAAATCCAAAACGTCACCTAACGGATGTATGAATAATTATAGAATGAAAATACCTACTAACTTTTATTTAAACAACTCAATTTCAAGACTATGCTAATTTCTACTTTCTGTACTCACTTTAATAAGAGGAGATCCCTCCTTTTGATGCTGTTCAGTTTTACCCTGTTCGCAAGCGGCATTGCTCAAACCGTCAGCGGCAAAGTCGCCGATGAAAAAGGAGAGCCATTAGTCGGTGTCAGTGTCGTTGTCAAAGGCACGACGACAGGCGGTATATCTGATTTCGATGGCAAGTACTCCGTTACTGCCGATAAAAATGCGACGTTGGTATTTAGTTTCATTGGTTACACGTCAAAAGAAGAGGCTATCAATGGTCGTTCTTCTATTGATATGAGCCTTGAAACGGATTCTAAAGCCCTCAACGAGGTCGTAGTAGTCGGTTATGGTACCCAGCGCAAAGTAACCGTAACAGGTGCTGTAGCGACGCTTAAAGGTGAAAGCATCATTAAATCGCCTGCGACAGACATCTCGAACTCTCTGGCAGGACGTTTGCCTGGTTTGGTGGTTATTCAACAAAGCGGCGAGCCAGGTTATGACGGTGCAACGATTTCGATTCGTGGCACAAACACGCTGGGCAACAACAGCCCCCTCATTGTCATTGATGGTATTCCTGACCGTGACGGTGGTTTGGGTCGTTTAAGCCCGCGTGACATCGAAAGCATCTCTGTTTTGAAAGATGCCTCTGCTGCTATCTATGGCGCAAGGGCTGCCAACGGTGCAATTTTGATTACGACCAAAAGAGGCAAAACCGGCAAACCAACCATCACTTATGATTTTAATAGTGGCTGGTCGCAACCGGGCACTGTTCCACAAATGGCGAATTCATCGGAATATGCCAAAATCATGAATGAATTGCCTATTTACAAGTCAATACCTGCTAATGAATGGGGTGCGGCTTGGACAGGTATCCAAACAGCAGGTACTTACAAATCGCCAACGGCGGGTGTTGCTTCTCTCAGTGCGAATTACAGCCCAGAAGCGGTTAAAAAATATGCCGACGGTTCAGACCCGTGGCGTTATCCAAATACAGACTGGTTTGGCGATGCGTTCAAGACTTGGGCTGGTCAATCTCGTCAAAACTTGCAAATATCTGGTGGCAGTGAAAGCATTAAGTATATCGCCTCCATGGGTTATGTCAATCAAGATGCGATTTACAAGAACTCAGCTACGCGCTATCAGCAGTACAATTTCAGAACGAATGTTGATGCAAAAATCAATAAATACATTAATGCCAATTTGGGTATTATGGTGCGGAGAGAATTGCGTAAGTTTCCTACTGAAAGTGCAGGGTCAATATTTCGTATGTTGATGCGCGGTAGACCGACGGAGCCTGAAGTTTGGCCAAACGGTAAACCTGGACCAGATATTGAAAATGGCCAAAATCCGTATGTTATTACGACGAATGCAACAGGATATCAAGACGATCCGACCGATTATACACAAGCCAATGGTGGTGTGGTTATCACAAACCCATGGGTTGATGGTCTAACGTTGACACTGTCAGCATCTATTGACAAAAACAATAGAAGAACGAAGACTTGGCAAACACCGTGGTCGCTTTATTCTTGGGACAAAACAACTTTTGAAGCCGATGGCGTAACCCCTAAATTGGTGGGTGCGATACGTTCTAACTTCAAAGACCCGCGGTTATCACAGTCTTATAGTTCGTTGTTGAATACAAACTTGTCCGCTTTATTGAGCTATGACAAAAAGATTGGCGACCATTCTCTTAGTATTTTGGGCGGTGTGACGAAAGAAAAATTCTCTGGTGAAAGCTTCTCTGCTTTCAGAAGAAATTATATTTCTCCTGCTATTGACCAACTCTTTGCGGGTGGTTCGCTTCAACAAAATACAGGTGGTAGTGCTTATAACAGAGCGCGTTTGGGTTATTATGGTCGTGCACAATATAACTACAAGGAAAAATACCTTGTTGAGCTTATTGGACGCTATGATGGTTCTTACATTTTCCCAGAGGCAAGTCGTTTTGGTTTTTTCCCAGGTATGTTAGTCGGTTGGAATATCTCTCAAGAAGACTTCTTTAAAGGTGTTAAGGGTGTTGATAATTTGAAGTTGCGTGCATCTTATGGACAAATGGGTAATGACCAAGTATTCTATAACGGACAGCTTCAGGAGTACGCATTTTTATCAACGTATGGTTTTGGTGAGTATCCTATCAACAATCAAGTTGTTACAACTTTGCGCGAAACCGTTTTAGCAAACCCAAGCTTCACTTGGGAAAGAGCGAACAACTACAATATTGGTTTAGATGGTACATTCTTGAACAATAAGTTCGACTTGACGTTAGAATATTTCTACAATCGTAGAGACCAAATTTTGATCCAAAAAACAGGTTCAACACCAGCATCTTCTGGTATAAACGCTTTATTACCGCCTGTTAATGCAGGAAAAGTAGATAACAGAGGATTTGAATTTAACTTAGGTTACAACAGCAAGGCTGGGCAAGATTTCACTTACAGAATAGGTATCAATGGTGGACATGCAAGAAACAAGGTTGTTTTTATGGATGAAATCCCAGGCGCACCTGCTTATCAATTGCAAGAAGGAAAACCTATCGGTTCTTTTTTGGTCTATAATTCAGCAGGTGTTTTCAGAGACCAAGCCGAAATTGATGCCAGTAAGATTAATTACAGTGCAGTTACATCAAAGCTTCTTCCTGGTGATATGAAATTTGAAGATTACAATAACGATGGTAAAATCACAGCAGATGATAGGATTAGATTAGACCGGAATACAGTGCCGACTTTCAACTTCGGTGCAACTCTGGATTTAAGATATAAAGATTTTGACTTAAACATTCTCTTCCAAGGTGCAACAGGGGCTTCTATTCGTGTTCAGACGGAATCGGGTGATATTGGTAATTTCTTGAAATATTCTTACGACCACAGATGGTCTGTTGACAATCCGAGCAGCACAGACCCACGTTTGGCAAGTAGAGGAGACACTTACTATACAGGTGGTAATTTTGGTAGTAATACTTATTACCTTTTTAGTAAAAATTATATCCGTTTGAAAAACATAGAATTAGGCTATACATTACCACAAAATCTTATTAATAAGGTTAAGTTGGGTAGCCTACGTGTTTACCTCAACGGTTTGAACCTTGTTACGTTCTCGAATCAAAAGGTATTTGATCCAGAAGCGACTAATGGCGCAGGAACATATTACCCGCAGTCTCGTGTCATCAATACAGGTTTAAGCGTAACGTTCTAAAAAACAACTATAACTAACAATTAAAATAGAATTTAAAAATGAAAAATCTTAAACTGAAAATCAGCGTATTATGCGTGCTATTAGCCGCTGTAATATCCTGTAATAAAGATTTTCTCAATACACAACCACTTGATAAAATCTCCAGTGCCGCCACTTGGGCAGATGGCGCTTTGTCAGAAGCCTTTATTTATAATGTCTATTCCTTTTTAGGATATGGTGGTTTTGAAGAACAAGCGCTTGCTGCTTACACTGACGAAGCCATGTTTACGCATTCGGGTAGAAATATCAATACATTTACAGAAGCGTCTGAAAGCCCTTCTAACGTCGCTTGGCAAAGTTCAACCTATGAATGGGGAAGAATGTATCTTGCAATCAGACAAGCCAATGTTGCGCTTGAAAACCTACCAAAGGCGACTTTTACAAATGCGGCGCTGAATGCTAAATTAACAGGCGAAGCCTATTTCCTCAGAGCTTATTATTATCAGCAATTGCTTCGTTTTTATGGCGGTGTGCCACTTATCAGCAAATCTTATGGTTTGAATGAGGACTACACGGTTGCCAGAAACACTTATGATGAATGTGTGAAATTCATTGTAGCCGACCTCGATAAAGCCATTGCGGTTTTACCTGATGCAAAAACTGCTCAACCGGGCAGAGCATCAAAGCTAAGTGCTATGGCACTTAAAGCAAGGGTATTGTTGTATGCTGCCAGCGATTTACACGATGGACCGACCGCAAAAGCGAAGTCAAGTGTTTTGGCAGGCTACACTAATATTGATTTGGTGGCTTATCCTTCTGGAGACCGTGCGGCACGTTGGAACGCTGCAAAAGCCGCTGCAAAAGCCGCTTTAGACGCATCAACGGGTTATAAATTGAACCTAACAGCGCCAGTGACACCTGAAGAAGGCAGAGACAACTATATCTCTATTGCTATGGGTGGAAAAAGTGCCGTTGGCGACCCTGCTGCTGCGGGTGAGTTGATTTTCCAACGCACACATACAGCCCTCTATACGCAAGAAGACAACTGGCCTCTCGGTGGTATTCACTACGGTATCAACAACGGTCCCAACGGCTACCACAACTGGGCGGGCAATACACCTATCCAGCAAATGGTGGATGATTATGAAATGATGGATGGTACTAAGTTCGATTGGACTAAGCCTGCTCATAAGGCAGATCCTTATACCAACCGTGACCCACGTTTCTATGCATCGGTCATGTATGATGGCGCACCTTGGAAACCAAGACCTTCTGATGTAGCGGCTTTAGACCCAGCAAATCAAATCCAGACAGGCTATTATGACAACGGTTCAGGTGGTAAAATCAATGGTATTGATACTAGAGAATCGGCTGTAGAAAACTGGAATGGTAGTAGAACACACTATTATACACGCAAATTCATTGATCCAAATCCTGCTTTAGCCGATAACCAATCGAGCGCACAAGTTATTCCTTGGCCCTTCATTCGCTACACTGAAATGGCTTTAAGCTATGCTGAGGCATGTATCGAAACGGGTGATGAAGTAGAAGCCAGACTCTGGATCAACAGAATCCGCTTCAGAGCAGGTATGCCTGCCATCACTGATGCCGGTGCTGCTTTGAAAGATAGGTTGCGCAACGAAAGAAGAGTCGAATTGGCTTACGAAGAGCATCGCTACCATGATGCCCGTAGATGGATGATTGCACCAACAACCCTTGGGCGCGGTATCAAATCTATAAATCCAGAGGCAAAATTGAAGTCAGGTGCCACAGCACCAAAAGTCTATAAATTCGATAAATCACTTTACACTTACACTTATACAGTAGAAGATAATACATCCAATGAAACCCGTAAGTGGAATGATAAAATGTATTACCGCGTACTGACAAGAGATGAGGTAAGTCGGAATAGTAAATTAATACAGAATCCAGGCTACTAATCTGAAATAAGTGAATTATTAAAAAATCTACCTCATTTATGGGGTAGATTTTTTAATTTTAGCCTTATAAAGAAAAAAATACCCCCTCAGTATTTTATCAACGAAGAGACAAAACGTACCAACGAAGAGACAAAACGTATCAACGAAGAGACAAAACGTACCAACGAAGAGACAAAACGTATCAACGAAGGTACAAAACGTATCAACGAAGAGACAAAACGTATCAACGAAGGTACAAAACGTATCAACGAAGGTACAAAACGTACCAACGAAGAGACAAAACGTACCAACGAAGAGACAAAACGTATCAACGAAGAGACAAAACCGTATCAACGAAGAGACAATGTCATTCTAATGAAAGGGCACAGGCTAAACCAACAGCGTATTTTGGAATTGAAATCTTAGGGGATGTGTAATTTGCTACGTTAATATGAAAGGAAACAACGTGACTATGCCAAAACAATACTACATCATATTGCTGTACCTCTGTTTATCAACAGGCTGCAAGCAAGAAAAACCATTAACTGACCCAGATTTTGCAACAAAATGGGCAGAAATGACCCTTTTTATTACCAAAAACACGCCTGGCAACTCACCGACTTATTCTTCAAGATGTCTCGGTTACATTGGTTTGACGATGTATGAATCCATTGTCCATGGCTATCCACCGTATCAATCACTCGAAGGGCAAATAGATGGATTGGATAGCTTGCCTATGCCTGCAAAAGAGGTGCAGTATGATTGGAAACTGTCGCTCAATGCGGCACAAGCCTTGATTTTAAAAAGCATTTACAACCAAACATCTGACCAAAACAAACTAAAAATTGATTCATTAGAAACCGCTATCTATCAATCATATACAGCTAAAATTGAAGACAAAGCATTAATAGACAGGTCAATAGCTTACGGAAAAGCTGTTGCATCAACCATTTTTGAATGGTCAAAAACAGATGGCGGACACAGAGGTTATTTGAAGAACTTTGATAAAACAATGGTTCATCCCGCCAAATTAGGGTCATGGAAACCACCTTTGTATGGACAATCTTTTAGCCATTTTCCGCTACACCCACATTGGGGCGAAAATCGCACGTTTTTGAAACAAGATCATGAAATCAAGGACCCCTCAGTACTTCCCTACGATACAATGCCAAATTCACCTTATTACAAGGAGTTTTTAGCCGTTTACGAACAAGAGAAAGCCTTGACGCAAAGCCAAAAAGAAGCTGCCGTTTGGTGGGGCGACGACCCCGACGAAACGGTGACACCACCCGGACATTCCTATTATTTGGCAACTTTGGTGATAAAAAAAGTAAAACCGAGCCTCATTCAATGCGCTGAAACCTATGCCAAAGTGGGTATAGGTGTCGCCGATGCTTTTATCAATTGTTGGAAATGGAAATACCAGTTTTTTACGGAAAGACCCAACACTTATATCACCGAACACATTGACCCCATGTGGGAATCCTTCTGGCCCGACCCGCCTTTCCCAGCTTTTCCGTCGGGTCATGCCATTCAAGCCGCAGCAACAGCAACCGTACTGACCAAGTTATATGGCGATACATTCGCTTTTACTGACGATACCCACAAGGGTCGAAAAAGAGATGGATTAAGGAATACCGACTTCAAACCCAGACATTATAACTCTTTCTGGGAAGTGGCTAACGAAACGGCTAATTCGCGGTTTTATGGAGGTATTCATACACACTTGGATAATAACGCAGGCTTAGAAAAAGGTAAGAATATAGGGGAAAACATTAATCATTTAAACTGGAAAAATGAGAAAAAATAGAAATAGTCAATGGTTTATAGACATGAAACGGTGTAAAATGCCAAAAATACTGAGGGGGGATAGATTTACGAAATCTTCAAGATTTCGTAAATCTGCGCTCAAATTAGGTTCGGGGAACTTTCAAAGTTCCCCGAACCTAATTATCCTAAGTGTTCAAGGGCGGTGGAACGGAAATGTTCGGGGAACTTTCAAAGTTCCCCGAACATGGTCTGTTATTGCCTTGCTTTTGCTGGTTTTTCCAATTTTTGATAACCAAGCTCAAATACCACCTCAAACGCCGACTGCTTTCAAAGACGTAACCGATCAAGCGGGCATCAAACACCAATTTGGTGTATATGAAGGCTTCCTCGGCGGCGGCATTTGTATATTAGACATCAACAACGATGGCTACGACGACATTTTTTTGCCAGGCGGAACGACCGACGACATCCTCTATCTCAACAATAAAAACGGGACGTTTACCAATATTTATGAACAATCAGGGCTAACAGGTTCAAAAAACTTCATCACACAAGGTGCAGTTGCCGCTGATGTGAATCGAGATGGTTTCGTGGATTTATACATCACTACCATCACGTCAAAAGGTGCAAAAAAGTTGATCCCGAGAGCACCTAATTTGCTGTACATCAACAATGGCAATAATACTTTTAGAGATGCAACCGCTGAATTTCATTTGGACAAACTCAACTCGTTCAGCACAGGGGCCTGCTTCGGCGATTTCAATGCAGATGGTTATCCCGACCTTTTTGTAGGCAATTATTTTACGGAATATCCAGGCGATTTGAGTACCATTAACGATGCAATGATAGTCAGTGCCAACCAAATTACTGAGGGGTATCTGTTGTTGAATGAAAAAGGCAAATCGTTCAAAAATGTCTATAAAGAGTACGGTTTAGACCACAAAGGCTTTGGGTTTGGCGGCGTTTTCACCGATTACGACAACGATGGCGACCAAGACCTATTTGTCAATCACGATTTTGGCTACAAACGCACCCCTGATTTGCTCTATGAAAACAACTATCCTTGGCATTCATTCAAAGAAGTAGGTGAAAAACGAGGTATGGATTTGAAAATCAACTCAATGACTTCTGCCGTTGGCGATTACAACAATGATGGTTGGATGGATTATTTTATTACCAATATCCGATTCAACAAATTTATGGTCAATCAGGGGGCTGGTAAGCCCTTTAAAGAGATGTCCAAAGAATTTGGTGTCAATCTTATCACCATCAGTTGGGGTGCCAATTTTGCCGATTTTGACCACGATGGCGACTTGGATTTGTACGTTGCCAACGGTGATTTAAATCCAAATTGTCAACCTATGGGCAACTATTATTTTGAAAACGTCGGCGGAAAATTTATAGAAGAAGCCAGACTAAAAGGCGTAAATGACTACGGTATTGGGCGCGGTTCTGTGGTTTTTGATTACGACAATGACGGTGATTTAGACATTATGGTTGTCAACCAAAAACCTGTTTTGACCTATCCTGTCAACTCAACAACCCGTTTATTTCGCAATGATTCGGCACAAGGCAATTGGATAAAAATAAACCTCAAAGGCTTAGATGCCGAGCCACATGGCTTGGGGTCAAGGGTTGAAATTGTCATTGGCGGCAAGCACCAAATTCGCGAAATTGATGGCGGTGGTTCGAGCCATTTATCCCAAAATGCCACTTATGCCCATTTTGGCGTCGGCAATGCGACCGAAATAGATGAAATCATCATTCATTGGACGGGCGGGAACACGCAAACATTAAAAAATCAAAAAGTTAATCAATTCATTACCATCACAGAGGAAAAGTCTTTTAGGCTTAACCCTTTTGTAACGATGGGTTTAAAATGGTTGTTCGGTCTTTTAGTATTGGGTGGTGTTTACTATTTTTTTAGAAAAAAACGGCGGAAAACGGTTTAAGTAACCTGTAAAACAAAGCCTTTTTTGTCATTCTGAACGTAGTGAAAGAATCTGAATAAACCGTAAAAGCGGATTCTTTCACTGCGTTCAGAATGACAAAAGTATTCATAATTTTATTCAAATCAAAGCAAAATGAAAAGAGCATTCATCACTTTTACACTTATAATCACTTGTTTTTCAATAGTATGGACACAAGTAAAGTTCAGTTTTAAAGAATGGGAAGACCCCTCAGTAACACAGCTTGGACAATTGGCACCACATACGTTTGCGATGGATTATCCGAACGCAGATGACGTTTTCGCCAATGATTTTTCAAAATCACCCAATTACAAGTCTTTGAATGGGACGTGGAAGTTTTACTACGTCAACACGCCCGAAGAACGGCCACAAGACTTTTATAGAGACGGTTTCAATGATTGGAATTGGAAAGAATTGACCGTACCGAGCAACTGGGAATTGAAAGGTTTTGGGATTCCGATTTATACCAATGTCCAATATCCATTCCCTGCCAATCCGCCTTTTATTGACCATGCTTACAATCCTGTTGGCTCTTATCGCCGTTCATTTACAGTGCCTGATAATTGGACAGATAAAGATGTGATATTGCATTTTGGCTCTATTTCAGGTTGTGCTTATGTGTGGGTCAATGGTCAAGCGGTTGGATTGTCAAAAGTCGCAAAATCACCTGCCGAGTTTAATATCACTCCTTTTTTGAAGAAAGGAAACAACACCCTCGCTGTTCAAGTGCTGCGTTGGCACGACGGTTCTTACCTCGAAGATCAAGACATGTGGCGCATTTCAGGTATCGAACGCAATGTGTTTTTAACCGCTAAATCTCCGACGCATATCTCCGATTTTTGGGTAAAAGCAGGTTTAGACGATAATTACAAGGACGGAATGCTTGCGGCAACGATTGATGTTAAAAACCCAAAGGCTAATTACAGCATCGAGTTATCCATTTTTGATAAAAATAAAAACAAAGTTTTTACTCAAACCACCCCCCTCAGTACAAAAGTACAAATGGACGGTAAAGTTGTTGCACCTGCACAATGGAGTGCGGAACAACCCAATTTATACACCGCTATCCTTAGTATAAAAAATGAAAAAGGGCAAGTTGTGGAAGCCACGGGCACTAAAATCGGTTTCCGTAGGAGTGAAATTAAAGGTAAAGACTTTTTAATCAACGGCAAACGCGTGGTTGTAAAAGGCGTGAATCGCCATGAACACGACCCTGATTTAGGCAAGGTAATGACCCGAGATATGATGATAAAAGACATCGTTTTGATGAAGCAATTCAACATAAATACTTGTCGTTCATCACATTATCCAAATGACCCGCTATGGTTGGCTTTGTGCGATGAATATGGTTTGTATGTCGTGGACGAAGCCAATATTGAAGCACATGGTTTAGGTGCTGAAATGCAGTCAATGCCAGCCGACAAATCGCGGCATACGGCTTATGACCCTCAATGGAAGCCTGCCCACCACGACCGCACACAACGCTTGATTGAGCGTGATAAAAACCATGCTTGTGTCGTCGTTTGGTCATTGGGTAATGAATGTGGCAACGGGCCTGTTTTCCATGAAACCTATGATTGGATTAAAAAAAGAGACAATTCACGCCCAATTATGAGCGAGCAAGCAGGTGAAAATACAAATACCGATATTGTCTGTCCGATGTACCCCTCAGTACCCAACATGAAAAAATATGCGGCGGACAAGTCCAAAACACGTCCATATATAATGTGTGAATATTCCCATGCTATGGGCAATTCCAATGGTAATTTTAAAGCATATTGGGATGTCATTCGTGCTTCTGACAATATGCAAGGCGGCTGTATTTGGGATTGGGTTGACCAAGGACTACGCACAAAGACGGCGGATGGACGCAGCTATTTCGGTTATGGCGGTGATTTTGGTAGCCATGACCGCTACAATGATATCAATTTCGTTTGCAATGGTTTGGTGGACGCTGACCGCAATCCGCATCCAGGCATTTATGAAGTAAAAAAGGAGTATCAAAATATTTTATTTGAAAATGACAACTGGCAAACGGGTAAAATAAAAGTGAAAAACGAGTTCTCTTTTACCAATCTCAAAGACTATGATTTCCGTTGGGAACTTTTGAACAATGGCGTAAAGGTGACAGAAGGCAGTTTTACCGTTGATGCCAATTCAGGCGAAACTAAAAGTGTATCCCTCAGTATTCCGATGCTCAAAGTAGCTGCAGGTTCTGAAATAACGTTCAACGTCTATGCTTTTCAACGTTTAGCGACTCTTTCAATTCCTGCGGGTCATGAAGTTGCCAGAGAGCAATTTGTAGGGAATAGCTCTTATTTTGAAGGAAAACAAGCCAATAACGGTGATTTAAAAATAGAGAAAAACCAAAACAGTCTGAAATTCACATCGGGTGATGTGAGTGGTGAAATCAATTTAAATTCAGGCGGAATCAGCCGTTTGGCTTATAAAAACAACAATATTGTCGGCGGATTTTTTCCAGAACCCTACTTCTGGCGCGCCCCAACGGACAATGACTTTGGCAATGATTTTACCAATTATGCGCGTGTTTGGACTTCGGCTCATGTACGTCGGACGGTGAGCAACGTCAATGTTGGCGAAAAGACGGCTGAAGGCGTGCCTGTGACGATTATCTATCGTTTGCCCGATGTTAAAGCCTTTTATACCTTGAATTATGTGATTAAAAACGATGGTTCAATCCAAATTAATGCAACTTTAGAACTGCCTCCCGATAGCGAAACGCCTGAATTGCCCCGCATGGGTATGCGTTTTGGCTTGCCTTCAACCTACAATCAAGTGCAATGGTATGGTCGTGGACCATTTGAAAATTATGCAGATAGAAATACCGCTTCGTTGCTCGGCGTATATGACGACAATACCGACAATGGTTGGACACGCAACTATGTTCGTCCGCAAGAAAGCGGTTACAAAACCGATACACGCTGGATAAAACTCACGAATACTGAGGGGGTCGGCATTTCAGTTGAAGGCTTGCAACCCTTGTGTTTTAGCGCGATGTCGCAGCTAACAGAAGATTTTGACGAAGGAACGGTCAAGAAAAATCGCCACATGACGGACATTGTCAAACGTCCTTTCGTTACGCTGCATGTTGACTTAGGACAACGCGGTGTCGGTGGCGATAACTCATGGGGTGCTGAAACGCATGAAGCGTATCGTTTGAAAGCGAAAAAATATACGTATGGTTTTGTCATTCGTCCGATTGGGAAATAATAGGGCGTGAGAGAGAATTTTAACGTTTTCAAATAAAAGCCACCGAGATTTCGGTGGCTTTTGTTGTTTTCAATCGTGATTTTTGAAAACAGACATGATTTTTAATGCCCCGATTTTTTGAAAAAAAAGATTTTTAAGAAAAAAATAAAAAAAGTCTAAATACTTTTATAAAAAAATAAAAAAGTATTTTACATTTGTTCATTATTGTTGTTTAGTTTATTTAAATTTTTGTATTAGGTTGAACAGAAATGATAAAAAAGACGAAAAAACAACCCCCTCAGTATAAAAGTTATTTTTTCAAGTAAAACCATAGAAAGGACACAATCCACATTAGAGGGCTTTTTACTTTTTGTTCAACCTGTTTTTGTAAATTATCTATTTCTTGAAAATATGGCGGATAAGAAAACTTTGTATAAGAGGAGCATATTGAAACAATTCTATTTTGCTCAATCGCTGTCTTGCGCCGACCTGTGTGACAGAATGGATAAAAGTCTGCCGTTGATAACAAAATTGATAGGAGAGTTGATAGAAGAGGATAAAGTCATTGAAACAGGTTTAGCACCTTCGACAGGTGGGCGGCGACCTTTGATGTATTCGATTAAGTCTGATATTCAATATATTGTCGCGGTCTCAATGGATCAACTTATTACGAGAATTGCGGTGATGGATATGCAAAATAACGATGTGGGCGGAGTTGAAAAGGTCGATTTACCACTGGATAAAAACCCTCAATCACTCTTTAGGTTAACTGAAGCCATAGCCGCCTTCCTTCAAAAAACACCGGTTGATATCCAAAAGATTGCGGGTATTGGCATAGCGATGCCTGGTTTTGTAGATGTCAAAAAAGGGATTAATTATTCATTTTTAGAGACATCTGATGTTAGTATCACAAAGCATATTTCAAAAGCAGTCGGTCTGCCCGTCTTTATTGACAATGATTCCAGTTTGATTGCCCTAGCAGAATTGCGTTTTGGTGCGGCAGGTAATGAGCAAAATGTGATGGTCATAAATATGGGTTGGGGCGTTGGGTTGGGACTTATACTTGACGGGGAGCTTTACAGAGGCGACAATGGTTTTGCAGGGGAATTTAGCCATATACCTGTTTTTACCAATAATAAATTGTGTGGTTGTGGCAAAAAAGGGTGCCTCGAAACGGAGACCTCTTTGTTGGTTTTGGTAGAAAAAGCCATTGAAGGTATAAAAGAAGGACGTGTTTCTTCTTTGAAAAACATTCCACACGACAATCCAGAAGAGGCAAATAATCTGATTGTAAAATCTGCTCTTGAAGGGGATCAATTTGCCGTCGAACTTTTGTCAGAAATAGGTTACAAAATAGGGCGTGGCGTGGCGATTTTGATACACTTACTGAATCCGAAATTGATAGTATTGAGTGGTCGGGGTTCTATTGCAGGTAAAATATGGCAAGCACCGATTCAGCAAGCCTTGAATGAATATTGTATTCCAAAGCTCGCGCATAATGCCACGATTGAAGTGTCAGATTTAGGGTTTAAAGCAGAACTGATTGGCGCAGCAACTTTGGTTATGGAAAATTTTGAACACATCAAAGAACGAAAGTTGGATTTAGTCGCTCTCTGATGGCTGTATAGTGGAAAAATAGACAGTTTATATATTTGATTTTTGACTCTCTTGTTCTGGCAAGGGACTGATATTGTTTTGCTTTTTTTAAACTAAATTTTACTTATAAAAATTTCTCTAGAATGAAAAAACTATTCTCCATCTTACTATCGGGAGCGTTCTTGTTTTTGCAAATGAGCGCCTTCGCCCAAAGCACTTCTACAGTGACAGGTACTGTAAAAGAAGCGAATGGCGACCCAATCATAGCCGCACAGGTTATGGAAAAAGGCACGCAAAATGCTGTGCTTTCAAATGATGATGGCACTTTTTCACTAAAGGTGAAACCAGGTGCAACGCTCGTCATCAGTTTCGTTGGAAAAGTGACTATGGAAGTAGCCGCTAACCAAAGTAATATCAGTATTACGATGGAAGACGACACAAAAAACCTTGGAGAGGTGGTTGTCACCGCTTTGGGTCAAAGCAAACAACAACGTGTGAAAAGTAAAAGTTTAGCTTTACACAATGATTAAAAAAGGACATTTTATTACGGCAATCATACCCCTCAGTATTTTGGCGCTTTCAAGCGGCTTAAAAATGGGGGAGAAGGATGGGAATCTTTTTCCTAAACCTACAATAGAAACGTATCATTCAGATACCACCGTGTTAGGTCAACAACTTGCCGTGAAATATTGCCAAAACTGTCACCTTTTCCCCGAACCCGATTTATTGAATAAAAAGACTTGGACAACCAGCGTTTTGCCAAATATGGGCTTGCGGCTCGGCATCAGAGAAACAGGGCAAAATCCTTACGCAGACATGGATTCTGCCGATGTTGCCCTGATGAAAGAAGTGGCTGTTTATCCAGAAATACCGCTTATTTCAAGGGAGGAATGGCTTGAAATCATCAAATATTATGAAAAAGAAGCCCCCTCAGTATTGCCATCGCAAAAAATCGATATTCAACTGACGGATCAATTACCCCAATTTAAAACGCAATATTTGACAGTCACACAAAAGAAACTGCCCCGTACAACTTTAATAAAATACGACAAAACAGCGTCGCTACTGTATATCGGCGATGCTCAAAACGACCTATTTGTGGTTGACAGCACTGGGGGTTTAAAAAATGTATTCAAAACCGAAAGTGCGCCCGTTGACATTGATTTTCCAAAAAACAAAAGCCCTCGACTACTAACCATCGGAAAATTAAACCCTTCCGACCAAAAATTAGGGCAGCTTATGTCTTTGGCGGGCAATTCAAAAACAGTTATTAACGGCTTACAAAGACCCGTTCAGTTCGCAACAAGTGACCTCAATAAAGATGGAAAAGAAGACATAGTTGTGTCCCATTTTGGGCATAATACAGGCAAATTGTCTTGGTTTGAAAGCGGCGACTCATCAAAAGAGCACATTTTGAGGGCATTGCCAGGAACGAGAAAAGTTGAGATTATGGATTTTAACAACGATAAAAAACCAGACATCATCGCACTTTCAGGACAAGCATGGGAAGGCGTGTCCATTTTTTACAATCAGGGCAAAGGCAAGTTTAAAGAAAAAAAAGTGCTGCAATTTTCCCCCGTTTTCGGTGCCAGTTATTTTGAATGTGTGGATTTTAATAAAGACGGTTTTCAAGACATTCTCTTAACAAATGGCGACAATTGGGATTATTCAGCCATTTTGAAGCCCTATCATGGTGTTCACATCTACCTCAACGATGGTCATGACAATTTCAAAGAAGCGTGGTTTTATCCAATTTATGGCACAAGCAAAGCCGTCGCAAGGGATTTTGACAACGATGGAGATATAGATGTTGCCGCCATTTCTTTCTATGCCGATTTGGATTTGCCCGAACAAGGCTTTATTTATTTGGAAAATGAAGGCGGTTTTAACTTTAAAGCCTATTCAACACCCGAAGCCGCTGCTGGAAAATGGCTCACCATGGAAGTCGGCGATTTTGATAAAGACGGCGATGTGGACATCGTTTTAGGTTCTTATTTTCAAACCGTAGGGGAAATGACGAAATTAGTTTTTAAAGGCATCGAATCTTTTCCGCAATTGCTTATTTTGAATAATTTGAAAAATAGATAGCTTTTAACTGACACGAATTTCACAAATTAGACGAGTTAAGGAAGCAAACAAAAAATAGCATACCCACAATTCTGAAAGAATTGAATATGAATAACCGTAGATGAAATCTACGGAATCAACGAAAGAACGTCTCACAACTCTGAAAGAGTTGAATATCAAGCAATAATGAAGTTGCTTCTTATGTTCAATTCCTTCGGAATTGGCAGATTGTCCGCTATTTTTCCGTAGATTTCATCTACGGTTATTCATATTCAATTCCTTCGGAATTAGGTATATTATTTTTTGTACAGCCCCTAAAATCTAAGCTTTTTATAGTTTTACGTATCTAAATCTTAATAAAATTAGAAAAATAAATTCGTGTAATTTGTGAAATTCGTGTCAAACTAAATTGTTACAAAAACAGTAAAAAATGAAAAAACATCACTTACTCTCAATCATCATACCCCTCAGTATTTTAGTCCTGTTAACGGCTTTTTTGCTAAAAAGCAAGGAGAAACCAACCAATATCGTCATCATTTTCATGGACGACTTAGGTTTTGGCGATTTGAGCGTCAACGGCGCTTTGGACTACCGAACGCCCAATCTCGACCGTATGGCAACGGAAGGCATCCGGTTCACCAATTTTTTAGCAGCACAAGCCGTTTGTTCGGCTTCGCGCTCGGCTTTACTGACGGGGTGTTATCCGAATCGTATCGGATTTTCTGGCGCGCTGTTCCCTGGTTCAAAGGTGGGCATCAGTTCAGAAGAAATGACGATTGCTGAAATGTTGAAGCAAAAAAACTACGCCACCGCTATCTTTGGCAAATGGCATTTGGGCGACGATAAAAAATTCTTACCGCTACAACACGGCTTCGATGAGTATTTTGGGATTCCCTATTCCAATGATATGTGGCCCGTCAATTACGATGGAAAACCCGCGACGAGCGAGCAAAATAAATACCGCTTCCCGCCGCTGCCTTTGATAGA
>JAYSQG010000375.1:0-9146 GCA_043721685.1 Saprospiraceae bacterium
CGTTCCGAAGACGATCAGGTGCAAATTGGCATTTCTGGCTCTTTGAAACGGGATATGACGGGGTCGCCGTATATTCCAAAATTGCGTTATCCCAAAGAAGCGACGAAAACGAAAGACGTTTTGAAGCCCAAAGATTGGAATACCATGAAAATAAAATTGGTTGATAAAACCTATACGGTGTGGCTCAATGGCGTTGAAGTGATGAATTATACATCTGAAAACATCCCTGCTTCGGGACCGATTGGTATTCAATTGCATCCAGGAAATGAGATGTCAATTAGTTATAAAAATATTCGTTTGGCAGAGTTGAAATAGGGACTACCGTCGGCAGGGTTTTAAACCCTGCCGACGGTTAAATAAATTAACTAACAAACATAACTCTAATTAAATATGAAAAATGTTTTTGCGATTTTTGTCCTGTTTTTTGCGTTACACAATGTATCTGCAAACACTGTTTTTAATGTCAAACCTTGCGCTATGGATACACTGCCTTATGTTGAAATCCCCGATTATCCTCCCGAATACACTGCTGAAAGCGTGATTGCACGTCTGATTGACGGCGTAGGCTTCCGTTTTTATTGGGCTACTGAGGGGTTGCGTCCAGAGGATTTGGCGTTTCGTCCGACTAAAGAATCGCGGACTTCGGAGGAAACGATTGACCATATTTTGGGTTTATCAACGGTGGTGCTGAATGCTCTTCGCAATGAAGTCAATACACGTTCTGGCGAGGAAACGTCTCCTTTGACATTTGAAGTGAAAAGACAAAAGACGCTTGAAAACCTGAAAACTGCCAGCGATATACTCAAAAGTGGCAAACAGAAGCTCGAAGATTCTAAAATGGTCTTCAAAAATGGCGATAAATCAACGGAATATCCTTTTTGGAATGAAATAAATGGACCGATTAGTGATGCGCTTTGGCATATCGGACAGGTTGTGACTTTTCGTCGCTCATCGGGCAATCCGTTTAATTCTAAGGTGAGTGTTTTGTCAGGGAAAGTTCGGAAATAACATCAATATTAACCTAAAAAGAAAGCAAAATGAAGACATTCGCCTTAACAATCATCGTTTTTCTATTCTTTTCTCCCATTTTCGGACAGTCGTTCTTGAAGACGAGCATTAATAACTCAAGGTTATATAGCTGTCTGTTTTGTCAAAGAGAAGGTTCAAAATTTGCCTTTTCCGTAGGACATCAAATCTATTTGTTAAGGATGGACGATATAAAATTGATATTAGGAGACGGCATTGATTATAAACGCTTGCATTACAGTTACTACAATGGCGGCAACGGGGGCGGTACAACGCATAAAGGTGATTTAGACCAAATCAACGTCGAATTAGATTTGCGATTAAGAAAGGGTAAAAAACTCTTTGGTGAAATAGGTGTTTTTACTTCGTATTCTTTTGTGAAGAGATTTTCTAATAAAACAGTCAGTGTTTATCAAGTGTGTTTTTTACCACCAAGTGGTGGTGTTTGCCCGCCAATAACCATAACACCATCGTCATTTAAAGACAATTTTAAACCGTTTGATTATGGCTTATTATTAGGCATGGGGTATCATTTGAAAAAAATTATCTTGGCGTTAGATTATCAATTGGGCATAAAACATATTTTCTATGATTCAGGGTATCATACAGACTCCGCAATTGACCAATTCAATTTGAGTTGTGCCATTCCCTTTTCAATCTTAAAAAAGAAAAAGCTATGAAAAAAATACTCATTTACCTTTTATTCATTTTACCAATTACGCTGTTTGCGCAAGACAAAGCACATAAAATTGTCGCAAAGAGCATCAAAGCACATGGTGGAGAAGCGTACAATAACTTTGCTGTTTCCTTAGATTTTAGGCAATTTCATCTTGTTTTGAAGCAAAATAAAACGCTTTTTCAGTATGAACGCTCGATGACGGACTCTACACAAACCGTATGGCACGATGTGTTGAACAACGACGGTTTTTATCGAGAAAGAAATGGTGTCAAACTTGAATTGTCAGAAAACGATATTAAAAAGTATCACGAAGGCATTAATTCACAAGCCTATTTTCTGTTATTACCTTATAAATTGAACGATAAAGCGGTGATTTTGAATTATTTAGGTGAAGCCACGGTTGACCGTCAAAAGCAATATAAAATAGAAGTATCTTTCCAAAAAGAAGGGGGAGGTAAAGACTATGAAGACGTGTTTTGTTATTGGATAAATCAAAAAACGTACTTGATTGATTACATCGCTTACTCGGAAGGCGGTCCGCGATTCAGAAAAGCGACGCTGCGGCAAACGGTTGCGGGTATTGTGTTTCAAGACTATGACAATTATGAAATCAAGGATAAAAAGGCTGCGACAAGTGATTACGACCGCATTTTTACTGAGGGGGGTGCTAAACTGTTATCGAAGATTGAACATACTCATTTTAAAGCTGTTAAGTAAGTTAGTTGCTTTTGCAAACATATTTTATCATTCACTAAAAAACAATTGAAACAATGAAAATAGCTATTTTAGGAACAGGTGTCGTCGGACAAACAATTGCCGCCAAACTAAATGAATTGGGTCACCACGTTATGATAGGCACGCGCGATGCCACTGCCACATTAGCCGTAACAAAGCCCAACGCTATGACGGGTATGACTTTTAGAGATTGGCACATGGTGCATACGAAAGTCGAATTAGGCACATTTGCGCAAGCGGCAGCTTTCGGCAGTATCGTCATCAATGCATTGAACGGTGGCGTAACAATTTCTGCCTTCAAAACGTGTGATGCCGCCGATTTAGATGGTAAAATCATCGTGGACATCTCCAATCCATTGGATTTCAGCAAAGGCTTTCCGCCTTTTTTGATAGAGGGATTGAACAATACAAACTCACTTGGCGAAGAACTGCAAAAGACGCTGCCCAATGCAAAAGTTGTCAAAACATTGAACACCATGACGGCTATGTTGATGACTAATCCTGCAATGTTAGAAGGCAATCACACCAATTTTATCTGCGGCAATGATGCCGAAGCCAAAGCAGAAGTCATGGATCTATTGCATCAATTCGGTTGGACCGCCGACAATTTCCTTGATTTGGGAGATATTACCAATGCACGCGGTACAGAAGCCATATTACCGATATGGTTGCGTATTTATGGTGCTTTGAAGACGGGGGTGTTTAATTTTGGGATTGTGAAATAGGGATAGACCCCTCCCGATTGTCTCGGGATGTACCATCAGTAATTTTAGCATTTGAATACGTTATTTATCCTTATGATTCGATTTATGAACCATTGGGAATAGCGATATTGGTCAATATGGGCAATGGTTGTTGTCTTCAATCAAAAAAATGCTCCCTCAATGGGCAATACAGCCTCGGCTGACGACACCAAAGCCCTTGCCGCCGACACCAAAGCCCTTGCCGCCGACACCAAAGCCCCGTCCGCCGACACCAAAGCCCCGTCCGCCGACACCAAAGCCCCATCCGATGACACCAAAGCCCCCACCGATGACACCAAAGCCCCCACCCGCCGACACCAAAGCCCCGTCCGCCGACACCAAAGCCCCGTCCGATGACACCAAAGCCCCATCCGACGACTGTAATGCCCTCACCCGACGACTGTAATGCCCTTTCCGCTGACTGTAATGCGCCCCACCTGCTGACTGTAATGCTCTCTCTGATGACTGTAATGCACCTACCTACTGACTGTAATGCCCTCTCTGACTACTGTAATGCGCTACGCAACGACTGTAATGCGCCTATCTACTGACTGTCATGCGCTACGCAACGACAGTCATACGCCACTCTTTCACCTTTTTAGTCACGACAGATTGCACAGTTTTGCGTTAGTAGGCTCTCGTTCTGGCTTTGTCAAAATGGTTTTAAAGGTTTTCTGTTTGGAGATAGCCCCCCTCAGTATAAAAGGGGCTTTGATAGGTGATTTGGATTGGATGTGAGGTTATAACAGATTAATTATCAGTTTTTTACGATAATGTTTTTTTATTTATTAGTAAAATGTAGTTTTGAGGATGAATTTTGTATTTATACAATGTTCGGTAGTTTCCGAACATAGGAGTTAATTATAAGAAATGTTTTTAATTAAAGTTAAAATAAATGACATGAGTTTTCGAAACTGTTGTTGATCAAATATCAAAAGTTTCATCAAGAGGAGCTTTGAATGGTAATTCAAACAAAACAATAGTAGATTTCACTCTTCCTCAGAATACTGTATCTTGGAGTTATTATATTGGTGTTGGGCAAGAAGGAAAAGCCGCATATAAAACAGCAGAAAATAAATTTATTGCATCTGCTGGAAAACAACTTGTAAAATATATGGCATTAGGTCCAATGGGGCTCTTAGCAGTAAGTGGAGTTTCTCTTTTTAATTCAGTTCAAGGAGGAGATAATGTTCAATATTGGTTTCTTTCAGATTGGAATAATGTCCTGCTATTCCAATCTGGTCAAGCATTTCAACAATATAAACTTGGAAATGTTGTAAATGATGCTTCTCAAATGACTTTCATTCCCAGTGGAAATAAAGTTTATTTAGGTTTATTAAATGATAATATGATTGAGCCTATAGAAGTAATTGTAAAAGTAAGTGCAGTTGTTGTAAATTCAGAATGGAATACAAGACCAATAAATAAAATGAGAATTACAACATCAAAATTACCATTTCATGCAAAATAATGAGCCTTAATCTTAAAGTAAAACCCCAAACGCCGCCTTGAAAGCCCAAACTTTCAAGGCGGTCTGTTTATAAAATCAAATCGCCACCCCTCAGTAAATATTTGTCTTTTTATCAAAAACACTTACTTTTGTAAAAAAGAAACAGAAATGGCATTGACAATCAATTTACCGCAAACGATGGAACAACAATTGCGTCAAGAAGCTGCCTCAAAAGGCATGAGCCTTGATAGTTATTTTTTGCGCTTACTCAAACAAGCCGCTTCTGTGTCGCAAGTGAAAGGAAAGCCCAAACAGTTGTCAGAAACAGACCTTTTGAAAAAGATAAATTTGGATATTTCAGAAGCAGAATGGGCAGAGTATCGTCATTTAGTCGGCTTGAGACGAGCAGAACGATTGACAGAACAAGAGTATGCAGCCCTAATAGCTTTAAGTGATAAAATCGAAACTGCCCATGCCAAGCGCATGGAATATCTATGGGCATTGGCGCAATTGCGCGGTGTGTCATTGGATAAAATTATGACCGATTTAGGCATAAAACCAGTGGAAATATGAAGGAAAGCCTAAAAAAAGAAGTGAGAGAAAGAGCAAAAAACTGTTGTGAATATTGTTTGGTACAAGCTAAATACTCTGGTGAATCGTTTTCAATCGAACACATTATCCCACTTATCAAAGGTGGTTTAAGTGTACTTCTCAACCTCGCTTTTTCATGCCAACGTTGTAACAATCATAAATATACCGCTACACACGCTGTTGACCCTGGAACAGGTTCTATCGTTGCTCTTTACAATCCTCGTACCGATGTATGGGCTGAACACTTTGAATGGCGTGAATATTTTACAGAAATTATAGGTATTAGTCCAACGGGAAGAGCAACAGTCAATCGTTTACAACTGAATAGAGAAGGATTAGTTAATCTTCGGCGTGTTTTGGTTGATGCGGGTTTGCATCCTCCTTTTTGATACCCCTCAGTAACCCAACAACGAAGTCCACTAAAACAGTGTTTTAGTGTGAGGAGTGCTAATTTAAGCGCACGGTTAATTGTAAAAAATAGGTTCAAAAAAGCTGGTTTACATGTCTGATTTGTTTTTGATAAATTGAGCTTCAAAATTACTGGGTGTTTGGTAATTTAATGCTGAAAAAATCACTTTATTGTGGTGAAGAATTGACCCATCAGTATAAAGGCTTCTTAAATAGGGATCATTCACGCCCATTTTTTTCACTAAACTTGACATCTAAAAATCATGGAAAATCGGAGATCTTTTATCAAAAAAACAACATTGGCGGGAGCGAGTTTACTAACTGTTCCTCAATTATTCTCTTTCACAGGTTCACCCAACGAAAAAGTTGTTATTGGGTCTATGGGAACCAACAGTCGCGGGTTTTTCCTCGCCAAAATGTACGCCCAATTGCCCAATGTGGAAGTCGGCTATGTCTGCGATGTGGACAGTAAAGTGGTCGCTAAAACCATTGCCGAAATTGAGAAGATAACGGGGAAAAAGCCCAAAGGCTTCACGGACGTTCGCAAGATGCTGGAACAAAAAGATATGGACGCACTGGTCATCGCTGCACCCGACCATTGGCACGCACCCGCAGCATTGATGGGCGTGAAAGCAGGCAAACACGTTTATGTTGAAAAACCATGTTCACACAATCCCAATGAAGGTGAAATATTGGTGCAAGCCGCTAAAAAATACAATAAACTGATTCAAATGGGCAGTCAACGGCGATCATTTCCGAAGATAATGCAAGCCATGAAGGAGCTGCACGAAGGCATCATTGGCAATGTTTATTACGCCAAAGGTTGGTACGCCAATGCACGTAAACCGATTGGTGTGGGCAAAAAGATAGCTGTACCAGATAATCTTAACTTCGATTTATGGCAAGGTCCCGCGCCTCGTCGAGACTATAAAGACAATCTGGTGCATTACAATTGGCATTGGTTCTGGAATTGGGGAACGGGCGAAGCCCTCAACAATGGTACGCACGAGCTTGATGTCATTCGTTGGGGTTTGGGCGTTGATTTTCCAACAAAAGTTACGTCAATCGGTGGACGATATGCCTACAAAGATGATTGGGAAACCCCCGATACACAAACGATTTCTTATGAATTTGGTGGCAATAAACTGGCTCTTTGGGAAGGCAGAAGTTGCAACGGCTTCAACAGCGAAGGTGCAGGTCGCGGTGTCATATTTTATGGCGACAAAGGCACAATGACTGTCCCAGGTGGCGATGATTACAAAGTCTATGATTTAGGGAATAAACTCATAAAAGACGTAAAAACAGAATTGGAAGAAGCGACGCGCACCAATACAATGGGGATGGGTGAAAAATTAGACAGCATTATTTTGTCGAATTTTGTCGAATCCATTAGAGGAAAAGAAAAACAAACTGCACCGATTACTGAGGGGCAGAAATCTACATTGTTGCCTCAATTGGGCAATATCTCGCAACGTGTCGGCAGGTCATTGGTTTGTGATCCAACGAATGGTCATATTTTGAACGATAAAGAAGCGATGAAACTTTGGAAACGAGAATATGAAAAAGGGTGGGAAATGATTCTGTAAATTGCTTCAACGCCTAAATACTGAGGGGGTATTCACGAAAAATTTAAAATTAAGAATAGCTAAACAATAAACTTTCTTGTGAAAAATAGCATCCTTTTTTTACTTCTGCTTTTGATTTCAAGTACTAAAACGCCGACAAATACGGATTGGACAAGCTACAATGGCGGAGACGATTGCAACCACTTTTCGCCCCTTTCGCAGATAAATCCAAGCAATGTGTCACAACTAAAATTGGCTTGGGAATACACGTCTGATGGGGCAGACACTGTAAAAAACACGACCCAAATTCAGTGCAATCCTTTGATTATCAATGGAGTACTCTACGGTGTTTCCGCAGGCTCACAAGTCTTTGCTTTAAATGCGGCTACTGGGCAAGAGCTTTGGAAAACGAGTCTGCAAGACAAGACTTTCAACATGACAAGTCGAGGGGTGACTTATTGGACGGACGAAAAAGAGGCTCGGATTTTCTTTGCTTTCGGTGCTTTTTTATATGCACTCGATGCTCAAACGGGGCAAATCATTCCTACGTTTGGAACGAATGGAAAAATTCATTTAATTGATGGTTTGAAACGCCCTGGTGCGGATGAATATGTGATTTCAAATACACCTGCGGTGGTGTTTAAAAACATTTTGATTGTCGGTACAAGGGTTTCTGAAAGTGCAACAGCTTTATTGGGCGATATTCGGGCTTACGATGTCAAAACAGGGGAAAAGATATGGACTTTTCACACCATTCCTCACCCCAACGAATACGGTTACGACACTTGGGAAAAACAAAATTATCAAAACCTCGGCGGTGCAAACAATTGGATGGGCATGGCAATTGACCGCCAAAGAGGTATTGTTTATGCCCCGACTGGTTCGGCGGCGTTTGATTTTTATGGCGGCAATAGAAAAGGCGATAATCTGTTTGCCAATTGTTTATTGGCTCTTGATGCGGCAACGGGTAAACGGTTGTGGCATTTCCAAACGGTGCATCACGATATTTGGGATAGAGATATTCCTGCGCCGCCGAATTTATTTTCAATTACTCAAAATGGGCAAAAGATAGACGCAGTTTCTGTTTTGAGCAAACAAGGTTTTATGTTCGTTTTTGACCGTGTGACGGGCAAACCGATTTTTCCGATTCTTGAAAAACCTGTTCCATCGTCTGAAATTAAGGGCGAAAAAGCAGCCAAAACGCAACCCATACCAGTCTTGCCCGAGCATTTTACGCGGCAAAGTTTTACCGAAAATGATGTTAATGATTTCGCCCCCAATCGAGCAGAAATAATAGCCGAATTGCGGAAAGCAAATACAGGTCAACCGTTTATTCCGTTGGGTAAAAATAAAACAATTTTCTTTCCAGGTACAGATGGTGGTGCGCAATGGGGTGGTGCTGCAGTGGACGAAAACAGCATGATGTATATACCTGCAAAGGAAAATCCTGTGTATAGTTCTCTTGTTGAAATACAAAAACCTGACAATAAAAAACTGTTTTCAACAGGCAAACAGTTGTATCAGACCCATTGTGGTGCTTGTCATGGGGCCAATCGAGAAGGTAATGAAGGGGGAACAAATCCGTCTTTGCGTAAGATAGAAACAAAATACGATGAAGCCGCCCTGCTACAACTGATAGCCAAAGGACGGGGTATGATGCCCGCTTTTACGCAACTAAAAGAAGCAGAAAAAAAGGCGATTATTAAGTTTTTGTTGGGTGAAAAAGCCACAGCGAAAGCCAATAATTCCCAATTATCAACCGCACCTTATACGCACACAGGTTACAACCGTTGGTATGACAGCGTGGGCTATCCCGTCAGCCGACCACCTTGGGGAACATTGACGGCAATGCAGCAATTCGCTAAGTTTATAAAATCAATGATTTATGTATGAAATTAAAAGTAAATTTATAGTTGAGGGGTATAAATTACGTAAAAATGTTGAATATT
>JAYSQG010000376.1:0-4430 GCA_043721685.1 Saprospiraceae bacterium
GCAAATCCACTTTGCTCAATATTGTAGGATTGTTGGACGACCCCGATGCGGGCAGTTTTATATTCAATGGCATTGAAGTCGCCAAATACAATGAGCGCAAACGGGCGGATTTGCGGAAGCATAATATCGGTTTCGTTTTCCAAAGTTTTAACTTGATTGATGAATTGACGGTGTTTGAAAATGTCGAATTGCCTTTGATTTATACAGGTGTCAAAACAGAAGAAAGAAAAAAACGAGTCGAAGAAGTATTGGACAAAATGCAAATCATGCATCGCCGCAACCACTTTCCACAACAACTAAGCGGTGGCCAACAACAACGTGTTGCCGTTGCAAGAGCCGTCGTCAATAATCCAAAATTGATACTCGCCGATGAACCAACAGGTAATTTGGACTCTTCAAACGGCAATGAAGTAATGCAATTGTTGACAGATTTGAATGAAGCGGGCACCACAATCATCATGGTGACGCACTCGGAACACGATGCACGATACAGTCATCGGATTATCAGAATGTTGGATGGACAGACCGTTACGGAGAATATTTTGCAATAAGCACCCCCTCAGTATCGAAGGCGTTTTAGCTGTTGTACCTCCTAATTTTATGTTATAAAAAGCTTTGCACATGTTAAAAAACTATCTAAAAATTGCATTCAGAAACTTAGTAAAAGGAAAATTCATTTCCTTTATCAACTTGTTTGGTTTGACAATGGGATTGACCTGTTGCCTCTTGATTGTTGCCTACATTTCTGATGAATTGAGTTTTGATACATTCAATGACAAAGCGGATAGGATTTACCGCGTGACACGCAGTTTTAATACACCTGATGGCGCAAAGGTTTTACATTTGAGTGCTATTGCACCGCCAGCTGGACCTTTATTGAAAAACGATTTCCCAGATATTGAGAAAATGACGCGTATGCTTTCCAATGGCAATATGTCGATGAAGTACGATGACAAATTGTTCAATGAGAAAAACGCCTATTTTGCAGATGAAAATTCCTTTGATTTTTTTACCGTTCCTGTTGTAAAAGGCAATCCTAAAACGGCTTTGGCAGACCCTTCTACTATCATGTTGACGGAAAAGATGGCAAAAAAATATTTTGGCAGCGAAGACCCAATGAATAAAATGATAAGGGTAGATCAGCAATTTTTGTGCAAAGTAACGGGCGTTTTTAAGGCTTTTCCAAGCATTGCCCATTTCCATCCAGAGATTTTGCTGTCGTTTAACTCTTTGAAAGATTCAGCTATTTATGGTACAAGGCAATTGGAAACCAACTGGGGAAACAATGCTTTTTATACCTATTTAATGTTTCCAAAGGATTATCCAGTTGAAAAAATAGCCGCTCAATTCCCTACTTTTTTGGACAACCATGTGCGTTTCCCTGCACCACCGCCGCCGTTTAAACCTTCCACACGCACCAAATTATATCTTCAAAAGTTGACCGATATTCATCTATCATCTCATTTAGACGATGAATTAGAAGCCAATGGCGACATCAAAAGAGTGTATATTTTTTCAGCGATTGCTTTATTCATTTTATTGATTGTGTGCATCAATTATATGAATTTATCAACTGCCCGTTCTGTGTTAAGAGCCAAAGAAATTGGTATTCGCAAAGCCTTAGGTGCGGATAGAAAAGAGATTATTTTCCAGTTTTTGAGCGAATCTGTCTTGATTTCATCGCTATATTCATCGCATGCTTAGGTTTGTTCGGTTTATCTGCTTTTTCCATCACACAGCGCATCAAAGAGATTGGTATTCGTAAGGTTTTGGGCGCGAGCGTGCCTAATATCGTAGGACTGTTATCCAAAGACTTTTTAAAATTGGTCGGCATTGCGGCGGTCATTGCCTTCCCTGTTGCGTGGTATATTATGTACAGTTGGCTACAAGATTTTGCTTACAGAACGAGTATTGCTTGGTGGGTATTTATTGTTGTAGGTGTTATTGCAGCAGCTATTGCCTTATTGACTATTAGTTTTCATGCGATTAGAGCGGCTTTGTCGAACCCTGTGAAGTCGTTGCGGACGGAGTAGTTTGAATTAGGATGCGTAGGATTTTAAGGGTGTTTTAGGATTTATACCCCCCTCAGTATTTTCACCTTAAACGTCTTTAAAATCCAACGCATCCTAATTCAAAAAATAAAAAACAAAGTCATGATAAAGCATTATCTAAAAATAACATTCCGCTACCTTCTTCGCAACAAGGGTTATACCGCCATTAACATTATGGGCTTGGCTATTGGTATAACCTGTTGCATTTTAATCATGCTTTTTGTAAAAAGCGAATTCAGCTATGATAAATTTCACAGCAATGCAGACCGCATTTACCGCGCATGGCTGCATGAAAAATACGAAGGGCAGGAGTTCATCAATACACAAACGCCCATTCCGCTTGCAGGTTTATTGGCGCATAATATACCTGAAATAGAATCAAGTTGTCGGGTTTTTGCTTTCAGCACTATTGGGTTCGATAGGTATTTTAATCCTGCTGATTGCAGGACAGTTTACGGCATCTATTATTTTGATAATTGGCACTTTGGTGATTGGTCAACAATTAAGTTATTTACAAAACAAAAACTTGGGTTACGACAAAGAACATTTATTGATTGTTTCCACCAATAAACCGCGTGCAGAGGCTTATCCGCTGGCAGAAAAATTCAAAACGGAATTGAGTAAAAATACACAAGTAGTCAGCAGTGCGACCTCTGTTTTCAGTTTTGCAGAGTCTGGCTGGGTTAATTTGGGTTATGAAGACGATAAAAAACAATACCGTAACTTTAGAATGAACGCCATTGGTGGTGATTTTATCAACACCATGAAGTTAGAATTGCTCGCTGGCAGAGGTTTTTCAAACGATAATGCCGCAGATATGAATAGTTCAATGATTGTCAACGAAGCATTGGTAAAAGAATACGGTTGGAAAGAACCCATCGGTCAAAAACTGCCCGGAAGGTTTCAACAAACAGTCATTGGTGTTGTCAAAGACTTTCATTTTGAATCGTTGCATAATAAAATTCAACCATTGGCATTGGTCATGCAACCTGATTCAATGATACGGAAAGCAAACGATGTGGGCTTTACCGCGCCACCTCAACCACGTATATCAATACGCCTAAGAGAAGGTAACTTACAAGACCAAATACAATCCATTGAAAAAGACTGGAAAGCCGTTGCGGGCAGCCAAGACTTTGAATTCACGTTTTTAGACGAGTCACTCAACAGTCAGTATAAAGAAGAACGCCGCTTGGGTTCTATGGTTTTTATTGCCTCAATGCTTTCTATTTTCATTGCTTGTTTGGGTTTATTTGGCTTGACCACATTGGCGGTTATTCGCCGCACCAAAGAAATTGGCATTCGTAAAGTATTGGGAGCCAATGTCCAATCCGTTGTTTTTCTATTATCAAAAGATTTTTTGATGCTCATCAGCCTTGCCGCTGTTATTGCTTTTCCTATTGCATGGTGGGGATTGTCAAAATGGCTACAAGATTTTGTTTACCGTGTTTCCATTGGATGGTGGGTTTTCATCATCGCAGGTTTAGGGGCATTAGCGATTGCGTTATTGACGGTGAGTTTTCAAGCGATTAAAGCGGCGATGGCAAATCCTGTAAAATCGTTGCGAACCGAGTAGGGCGCGACCCTTGCGGTCGCCCTAAAAACCTATCGAATCGCCCTAAAAACCTATCGAATCACCCTAAAAACCCTTTTATACTGAGGGGGTCTAAATTCATCTCCTCCAAAGAAGTTCTTTGAACGAAGAAGTCCTTCGGACATTTATCATTCATATTTCATCATTAAAAAGATGCTACTCAATCTAAAAAACATCTATAAATGGTACAACGTTGGCGGCAACCGTACCTTTATTTTAAAAGACATCAACCTTGAAGTCCAAGAAGGATCATTTATTTCCATCATGGGTCCATCGGGCTCAGGCAAATCAACTTTGCTCAATGTTATTGGTATGTTGGACGAGCCAAATGAAGGAACTTATAGTTTCTTACATGAAAATGTTTTCAAATTAAAAGAAAAACAACGGGCACAACTCTACAAACAATACATCGGTTTTGTCTTTCAACAATATCACCTCATTGATGAATTGACGGTGTATGAAAACATTGAAACGCCTTTGATTTATCAAGATGTGAAGAGTTCAGAACGCAAAGCTTTAGTAGCGGATATGCTTGATAGGTTCAATATTGTAGGCAAAAAAGACCTATTTCCTTCGCAATTAAGTGGTGGACAACAGCAATTAGTCGGTATTGCTAGGGCTTTAATTGCCAAACCTAAATTGATTTTAGCCGATGAACCAACAGGCAATCTCAACTCCAAACAAGGTGAGGAGATAATGGCGCTGTTTAAACAACTGAATACTGAGGGGGTCACGATTATACAAGTCACGCACTCTGAAAAGAATGCGGCTTATGGCTCTAAAAT
>JAYSQG010000377.1:0-11401 GCA_043721685.1 Saprospiraceae bacterium
TAAAAAGTAAAACCCATTTGGAAGCGATTGAATATCAATGGTGGTTAATTCATTATTGCTTTGGTTCATAACGACTTGACCCAAAGCATTGACGATTTCTAATGTTTTGCCTTTGGCGTTTTCAATGGTCAACGTATGCGTTGCAGGATTTGGATAAATCTTTAAATTTTTCGACGCATTTTTTTCAAGACTTATTGTTTTTGAATAAGTAACCTTGCCATCTAAGTCATTGATTTTCAAACGATAATATGCTGATTCAAAAAAATAATCGTCAAAGGCGGAATATACTGAGGGGGTGTTATTGGCTTCGACTTCGGCGATTCTTTCAAACTTTCGACCATCTGCACTTTTTTCTATATCGAAGTTTTTAACCCCATTTTCTGTAGCGGTTTGCCAATTGAGTTGAGCTTTTGCCCCTTTGTTTGTCGCCATAAATGAGAGTAAATCAACGGGAAGAGCAGTGGAATTAACAACAATATTACCATTAGATGGATTATAAGTAACTGATTCGGTATTAGGTGTTACGTTAATTGAAGTAAAACCGCCTGTATAAGTGGAGGTCGTGGCATTACGAAAAATCTGGAAAGTACTCCCTACTGCGGGTGTATATCCAAAACTCACATTCAAAATCCCCCCTACATTAACAACAGCTTGTAAAACAACTTGGTCAAACTGGGAGCAAACTGTAGTGCCATTTATTTCTATTTGCGTAGTCCCGGAGTAATCAATTGTCGCATTACCCATAAAACGCAAACAACCTGGCGATGAGCCAGGTGCGAGAATGCCACCATTCGCCAAATAAGTATTATTAAATGTGCCAAACCCTTTAACCGTACCATTGCTATTATTTTGAAAATAGCGAGTGCCATAACTAAATACAGATTCATTGTTAACAAAAATACCATTATTGGTTACAGTATTGACTTCTGTTACACTGTTATTGATAAAAGTACCATTGTTGGTCATACTTCCGCCACTAAAAGAGTTAAATGAACCATTATTGGTAACCGTGCCAGTTGCCCCAATAGTAAAAACACTACCTTGAGATTGAAAGGCAGCATTTGCTGGAATAGTCATGCTATTATCAACAGTCATACGGCTTTGTACTAAACCAACAGTACCGCTGTTCCAATTAAAAGTACCGTTTGGCAATGTGGAAGATGAGGCATTTTTTAGGTACAAAACACTCTGATTGCCTCCACTGGAAAGTAAACTAATTGTTCCTGATGTATTATCTATTGTTCCTGCATTGTCAATCACACCGTAATTGTTAATCGTACCATTATTGGTAACAACACCATTTGAGCCAAGAGCCAATTTAGAATTAAAATTAATGTTTAGAGAAGTACCATTCGCAATAATTAGCCGCCCCATTATATTTAAAATTTTAGAACTATTGAGCGTCATATCCGAATTCAAAGTCAAAACGCCTGGTTGACCCACTTCAATAGTTCCTGCGTTCCAGTTAAAAGAACCATTCGGGAATACGACAGGATTAGCGTTAAAAACATACCTTGCCGTTGCCAAATTCATAGTAATAGTACCTGTATTATTGATAGAGATATCAACTTGAAGAAAACCATCGGTCATTGTACCTGAGTTGTTAAATACTCCATATACTCCGACACTTGTATTCGTGAATGTGCCTGCATTATTTATTGTACCTGTGCCATAGACACCTCCACCACCTGTTAAAGTAGCACCACTATTATTTGTAAATGAACCGCCACTGGAGACACTAACACCCCTAAGAAACGTTGCTGAATTATTATTAATTAAATTACCGCCAGACATGACCATAAGCGATGCTGCTGTATTCACTTGTAAAATGCCATTATTCGTAATAGTCCCTCCCGAAAGGATTTGTAAATTCATAGCGTTGTTATTCTCAGAAAGTATAAGCGTACCGCCAAGAGGTATAATAAAATTTGTCCCACTTGTTATTTGAAGCCCTGCTCGCAAAGCTATGATGCCATCATTACTCCAATTGATAATCCCTCCTGTCAATAATACAGAGCTTCCGATGGCTAATTTGCCACCCGTACTAACATTAATTGTCCCTTCATTTACAAAAGCACAATAATAACTCATCGTTGCGTTTGCACCCGGAATATTAATCGTTCCTCTATTGATGATTGTACCTACACTATTCGGACTACTGCAAACACTGTAATTATTAAAAGTGCCGCCTAATTGGTTATTAAACTGAAAATTATTTGTAAGAGTACCATAATTATTGAAAATACCGCCATTTTGATTGCTGAACAATGCCGCGTCACCATTTATTTGCAATGAACCACCCACATTGTTTGTAAACGTTCCCGTGTTTTGCATACCTTCATAGCCGCTACTCTCAAAGGCAGTAATCAATGTCCCATTATTGACGACCGTCCCGCTATTGATAAATGTATTGACAAATTTTAATTGCTTACCTGCATTGACGGTAATCGTGCCCAATGATGAATAACCAAACGTTCCCCACATATAGTTTGCGTCAATGACAATGAAGTCATTAGCGGGTAAGGGGCTAATAGGGGCAGCACCGCCGCGCCAACCCGTAACACCCGAAACAGTTTCGTAAGTATAGGTCGTTGCAAAAATGGCAACAGCATTTAAGCAGAAAATAGTAATCAAAACGGTTTGTAAAATCTTGTTTTTCATAATTTGATTGTTTTTTGATGAAAAAATGGTTGAAAAAATTAGATTTACTCAATCTTATTGCGCTATAACAAACTGCGAAAACTTCCCACTCGCCGTTTTGATGAAATAGACCCCCTCAGTATAAGCCGTCAAATCAAGCTCTTTTTGACCTATGAAGGTGGCGCGGACTCTGCCTACCACGTCTATCAATTGCCATGTCTCTGTTGCTTCGATGCCTTCCACATTGAGTGTTGTGCGGGCAGGATTGGGATAGATTTTTAAACCATTGGTCTTTTCAGTTGTCACTTGCCGAATCGGTGAATACGTGAAACTGCCGTCATTATCCACCATTTTCAAGCGATAATAGGGCGCATTTGTTTTGTCGAATGCTTTGGTATCCGTAAAATGATACCCCTCAGTACCCGCCTTTTGGCTGCCTATTTTTTCCCAATGTTTGACATTGGTACTGCGTTCTATCTCAAAATGGGACACATTGCGCTCGTCTGCTGTTTTCCATGTTAGAAAAGCGGTTTGATAGGTGGCTTGTGCCGTGAATTCGAGTAAATTGAGTGGCAAAACCACATCAAGCGCATAAAACTTGAGGTCCCCTGCACCTGTTGAAGTGGTTGGATAAAAATAAGTTGCATCTGATACAGGCGCAACATCACGAGAAAGGTGGTCGGCTAATGAAACATAGTAGGGTGAAAAACTTGAATTATGGACTATTTGAAGATTGGCAGCTGATACGGAACCTGCTACATCAATACTACATACTTTGTATTCTTGACCACCTGTATAAGAAGTAGTTGTTGTCGGTGTCACATTTTGTACAAAGCCAATATGAATTGAATTATAACTGGCTTCGAGTGACGCAGGTGTTAACTCATTAACATTGAACGTGGCACCTGGAAAACCTGTTGTGGCATTGGTATTGGCTTGAAAATTTGAAAATGTTAAAACTTGACTTGAAGGATAGCGAATGAAAAACTCCATTGCCGCAAAACCTGTTGATACGGTCACATCAGGTCTTATGTAAATCTCAAGTGTCCTGCCGACATTTTTAATTGTCGTTTGAAATGTTTGTGCATTGAGATGGATACTCAACCATAAGATGGATAAAACAATGTTAATCTTTTTCATTTTTTTTATTTTTTGTAAAAGTTAATTGATTAAGTCATTCATACTATTAAAAAGTAGGTTGTGAAATAGTGATATTGGTACCCAAGTAGTTTGTAACTCTCAAGGCATCATTTGCCACAGTCGGACCTACCCGCGTTACGCTTCCGTTCATATTGATATCAGCACGGATATACGTGTTGGAAATGGTGAAATTACTACCCAGAAAATTGGTGACTAAGAGTGCATCATTGATTCCAACGGGACCCTGCCTTTTAACAGAAGCATCGCCGTTCACATCACCGCCCCACAACGCGTATTTCCCATCCGCCATCGTTGCCAAAGCATTGTAAACATTAGGAGGTGTGGGTGTGGAAACCAAAGCCTCACTAAGGTTGTTTGTGAAATCCATCACCGTCGTCGCCGCACGCGACAGGCTTTTCGTCGTCGCAGACCGCACGGCTACATGGTTGCGGTGCTTAATGGAAATGTAGTAATTGCCATCAGGAACGCCGTAGATTTTCAAAGGCGAAGTGCCGTCTTCATTCACGACATCGCCATCGCGTTGCAACAAAGCGGCGCGGGTGTGCAAAACGGTGCTGGATACTGAGGGGTCCCTCAACTCCACAAAAACCCAATCCACGATGTTGTCATCGGTATTTGATTGGTTACTGAAAGAATTAAAAGGACTTGTATCTTCGCCGCCACCCCATGCTAAATGTGTAAACGCACTGGGGCGTGGGGATTGTCCGCTTGGGGCAGTCGTACTTTCTGCTTTGGGTATCAAGTTTAAAGTACGGATTCCATCATTCATCAAACTACTACTTGCATAAGCGCCTTGTAAAAAGACTTTTGCCGACAACTGCACGTAAGTCGCTAAAACTTTTCCGCCAACGGCGAATGTGCCGACTTCGGCGATATTGCTTCTTGTGCGCGTGTAAGGATCTGAACCCGCCTTTGCCCCTACGTTTGACCAAGCCAAATCCCATGCAGAAGTCGTTGTATTCCAACGAGATATGCCGCATCTATTGCCGTCCAAACCGAGTTCATTGCTGGCGTTCCATTGGGCAGTCAAATCAAGTTTTTTGGTAACGGGCCCGCCCGATTCCGTTATTGTCCACGTTTTGTTGACAACACTTGCGTTCAGTTGCGGTCCGCTTGTGCCATTGGTCAAAACTTGGTCTTGAACACGGACACCCAATAAAGCAGCACTACCTGCCGTCTGCTTGATACTGAGGGGCGTATAACTCCCATTAGCCGTACCGATAGGATAGGTGATGGTAGAGAAACTGACGTTTTGCCTGAGCACACCTGAACTATTGGTGATGATAAATTTGGTGGCATCATAACCCGTTATTGAGCCTGTGGAGGTTATCGCTACAGAAAAATTATTGGTTTGGAGATAACCGCTTGTGAAGGTCAACACGCCCGCGATGTCGGCACTCGACGCTAAGTTGACGACGGGAAACGCTGTCCCTTTGTTTATCGTCACATTGTTCATTCCCCAAATCGTGTTAAGCGTAGCGGCATTGGTATTGCCATTGAATTCAACGGTCGTGTTTGCACCCCATGAGCCTGTAATAGTGGTCAACGAGCCGCCGATTTTATAGAGACCATTCTGCACAGAGCCATCGTTTTGATTCAATAAATCGCCTTCCATCGCCAATGTGCCGTTGTTGTTGATGGAACTGCCTAAGTCCTGTACCTTTACACTTAAATTGTTGCCAAGGGTGAAGGTCGTGCCTGGTTGTATGTACAGTTGAGCACCGTGTACCAATTGAAAGCCGTAGGTTTGGGCGAAGCCCCCCTCAGTATAGAACCCTAAAATGAGGGCAATCAGCCATAAGAATATTTTATTTTTATTCATAACTGTTTTATTTTTAATTGTTTATAAAAAATGGCTCTTAATTAAACACCGCATCACTTTCGCTCTGTTGAAGCCGTTTTTACATTCACCTCTCCTTGCTTGCTCATGCCAGTTTGTAAGGCGGCTTTCAAGGCTTCGACATCGGCTTTGAGGGTATTAAGAGCCGTGATTTGTTGTGTCAAAGTCTCATTTTGCTGCTTCAATACCTCTATTTGCGCCTGTTGCTCTTGAACCGTTTTGACCAATAGCGGCCCGAATTTGTCATAGTCAATAGCCCACAAGTCTTTGGATTCGTCGTCGGGTTTATAGACCATTTCGGGAATAATCTTGTAGAGTTCTTGGGCAATCAGGCCGAAAGTTGGTTTGCTATTTGATAATACCAATGCCCCATTTTTGAACTCTGATGAATAATGGTCGTATTGTTTCACCTGCATTTGCATGATTTGCGATAAGCCATAATGCAAAGGTTTTTGATTGAATTTCACGCGATTGTCTGAATAGGTTGTCCACGCATTGGCTCTGCCTTGTCCATCAGAGGCGGCGATATTGGGTATTTCAATTCTGAAAGTTGGCGCAATAATGCTGCCCATGCCCATATTGCCGTTTTTTAAGATAGTGAGAGCATTGAAGCCATCAGAAGGCCAAATATTGGGATTACCATTTCCAACAATAAAAAGTGGGTCAGTTAAATTCCAATCAGTTGCATTGGTTTGAGGAGTTGTTATAATTCGATTGTTGATTCCCCCTATTGTCGTGCAATATGAAGATGTTGATGTTGTACCACCCATTGCTATCGAACCATAACCATTAGCTTGGGAACCGCTTAATGCTGTAGAAAAGTCACCTGTTGCGACAGAGCTTATATATCCGTCATGATAAACTGAAGAAAATCCACCTAATGCCGTTGAAGCGTAACCCGACGCCACAGTATAGTTACCCGATGCCGTAGAACCAATACCCGATGCCGTAGAACGACCCAACGCAGTGGAATAATCACCTGATGTCGTGGAAGCACCTAATGCCGTTGAACAAATACCCGATGCGGTGGAGGGGGGAGAAGGAAAACCAGCTCCAGATGCCAAAGAGCCAATACCCGATGCCGTTGAAGAGCCTAATGCCGTGGAATAAGCACCCGATGCTGTTGAGGAACCCATTGCCGTAGAAGAACTACCCGATGCCGTTGAGTAACCCGACGCCATAGAAGAGTAACCCGATGCCGTAGAATAGTTACCCGATGCCGTAGAATTGTCACCCGATGCCGTTGAAGAACCTAATGCCGTTGAATTAAGACCGACTTGTGCATCTGTTCTCGTTGCATCATTTAAAACAAGGGCATTTCTACTGGGATAGTATATTAAACCTGTTGTTGTCTGACTGACTTCCGCCCACGCCGTGCCATTGAATTGCCAAACGGACTTGGTATTGGTATCATATACCAATAAGCCAGTTTGTGCGGGAGCTGATGGCGCAATGTTAATGCGTTGTGTCGTCGTCATGCGTGGCATGAGGAAACCTTTAGTGTCGCTTGTGATGTCGAGCATGGCTTTACTGTCGGGCGGATTGCCTGTGGTGTTGATAGCAGCTTGTGCATACCCCCCCTCAGTATAAAAGCCTAAAAAGACAATGAAGATGTAAAAGACACAGTTTTTCTTTTTCATAATAAATTGATTTTAAACTGTTTTTAAATAATGGATAGTTTATAATGGATAATGGATAATGGATAATGGATAATGGATAATGGATAATGGATAATTTTATCTTCCCAGCGATAATTTTATCCTCCCAGCGATAATTTTATCCTCCCAGCGATAATTTTATCTTCCCAGCGATAATTTTATCCTCCCAGCGATAATTTTATCCTCTCAGCGATAATTTTATCCTCTCAGCGATAATTTTATCCTCTCAGCGATAATTTTGGAGAATAAGGTATATGTTGGCAATCACTTATGCTCCGTCGAAGCCGATTCGACTGTTTTTACTGAGGGGGCCTCTTTTTTATTCACGCCTGTTTGCCAGGCGGCTTTCAATGCTTCCACATCTGCTTTCAGGTTGTTGAGGGCGGTATTTTGTTGTTTCAACTCTGTGATTTGTTGCTGCAAATCGTCGTTTTTATTTTTCAAAATCTTAATGGATTCAATCAAATAAGGCGTGATACCTTGATAATTGACACTCAATATGCCTTTGTGGTCGGCAGTAACGAGTTCGGGCATAACGGCTTGCACCTCTTGGGCAATGACACCCGCTTGGAGGCGGCTATCGTGCGTGGTTGTGTCTTTCCAATAGTAATTCATACCATTGATTTTCAATACTTTATCGAGTGCATTACTGAGGGGGGTGATGTGGTGTTTGAGGCGGCGGTCGGAATTTTGTGTGAGTGAACCCGTAAGGGTGGCATTACCACTTTTGAAGACGACTAAGGCGTTGGAACGTCCATAAGTAGAATTACCATTGCCGACAATTAAAAGGGGTTCGATTGGATCCCAATGGTCAATTGTTTGAGGTGCCGCTATGATTGGATCATTAAATTCACCCAAAGCCGTACTATGGATTGAGTTTGCAAGCGTTCTGACACCCATTGCCGTTGAAAAACCCCCATGTGCTTCTGAATACCAACCTAATGCCGTAGAATAGTCGCCCGATGTCGTCGTGTGTACACCTAATGCCGTAGAATTGATGCCCGATGCTGTTGTAACGTAACCAAATGCCGTCGCATTATCCCCTGTTGCGAAAGATTGACCTATCGCCGTAGAATAGATAGCCGATGCCGTAGAAGCTCCCAATGCCGTAGAACCAGTACCCGATGCTATTGAAGCACCCAATGCCACAGAATTTGTACCTATTTGATTAGCTGCTCTACTTGGGTCACCCATCACAAGTGCGTTTTTAGCTGAATGGTAAATTAAGCCCGTATGCCCAAATTCCACCCAAATTATACCATTCCATTGCCAAAAAGAATGAGTATCTGAGTCATACACCAACAACCCTTCTGGGATAGGCGCTACTATGCCTGCACGTGTTGCAGTCAGTAAGCGAGGAACGAGGACACCTTTATCCGTGCTTTGTATATCGAGCATGGCTTTAGCGTCGGGCAAGTTGCCTGTGGTGTTGATGGCAGCTTGGGCTGTCAACCGACTGAGGGGGCTTAACAAAAGCGCGAAAAAGCATAATATAAAAATTCTGTTCTTCATAATTTGATTGTTGTTTTGATGAAAAATGTGATAAAAAAACAGGGTTTAGGCATACCACAGGCTATCCAAGGCAGTACAACTAATACCTTGATGCTAAAAAATGTATATCGTTATTTCTGTAAAGACTAAGGCGGCTTGTTCATAATGTGCTGTTTTTGAGTGTGATGAAAAAAGGGCGTTTTCAAATATTAATGCCGTATGAAAACGGAATCTTAGCTAATTTTTAGTTTTCAATTAAAAATATACTGAGGGGGGCTTATGCCAATGCCTTTCGATCTTCTTTCGACACCAACAAACCACTCCAAGCGACTATAATGCCTAATAAAACCACAGTGAGCCAGCCTAAACTGTTTTCATCGCCACGCAATAAGGCTCTGATGTGTACCCCTGTTACCAAAACAGCCGATACACAGGTAGCAACAAGGAAGGCATATCTTGCCAATGACGCACCTGCATTTCGCATCAAGAAGCCAGCAATGCCCAAGCCAATGAGTGCTGTGCCATAACCCCGCGCAACGATTTCGAAAGTACCTCCAACATCGGTTTTTTGACCACCGTAGGTATCCACCATCATTTGAGGGAAAAAGAAAAGCCCAAGTCCAAAACCGAAGTTGAGGATGGTTTGAAAAGTGAAAAAGTTTTTCGTTGTCATCTTATTGATTTTAAATTGTTTATGAAAATATTGCGCTCAAGTTCAAGAAGCTTTCAAAGCTAACCAACTTAATACCCCTCAGTATTTTGACCGAATCGGCGGTGTGGCGTCTTTAAAATCATACAAAGCGGACAGCATAGCTATTCTCCATTTGCCATCTTTTTTTTCTAAAACCCGAGTTTCTGTACTGTCCCCTTTTTGTTTTTTCTCCTCATTTTCAGAATGTTGATTGAAGGTCACAAAAGCGATATTGCCTCGTATTTGAATATTCCATTGGTCACGAGTGAATATATTTTGCTGTGCCGCTTTTATCTTTTCGGGTGTACTTGTTTTGACCCTACCTTGCATTGAGGTATTTAGGCTTTCCCAACCTCGAATTGTCACCACATCTCCAGGGTCACCACTATTTGTTACAGTCCAAGTCAGATAAGGTTCATGGACTAAGCACTCTGCCCAAGCATCATAATTGGCAGCCGTAGAGCTTTCCGTTTGCTTGATAATGACTTTTTTAATGGCTTCTTCTTCGGGATTAGGCGTAGGCACAACCGCATTGTTAAAATCACAAATGGCACTGGTTGTCGCTATTTTCCATTGCCCGTTCACTTTTTCCATCACTTTTTGCGTTTTACCTTTAATTTTAGTGCCATTAGTCATAAGGAATTCTTCATTGTAAATCGCAAAAGCCATATCGCCTTTGATGCGGATAAGCCAACCATCCCGATTGGCAAGGGACATAGTTGATTTTGAACCAGAGTCGAACATGCCTTTCATGCCTTTTGAAATTTTTTGAAAATCACTCATGGCAAACAGTGAACCTGATGTATTGGCATCTGTCACCATAAAAGTGGTGGTCGGCGCATCCACATAAGTATCTGCCCAAGTCTTAAAATCTCGTTGTACAAAAGCGTCAAACTCCGTGACAATGACTTTTTTGATAGCTTCTTCCTCACTATTAACTGAGGGGGTCTGCGCCGAAAGCTGTGTTGTCATACATAATAAGCAAAAGAGTAAAAGTGCATTTTTCATAATGTATCGTTTTTTTTTAATGATTAAAATAAAGGTTAAAAAAGGTTTTTTGGGGCAAACAAATAACTATCTTTCAGAGTGCAACTCTTTGAAAGTTAATAATAAAACCGGCAACTCATCTTCGCAGCCGTTCTAAGCTTCTACCTCATCCGTGATAAGTGTTTTAATTTGCTCAGCCATTTCAGGAGTCACCGTCACACCGTGTACTTCAAGGGCATGTTGGGCAGCTTGTTTCAAGACTTCTTCTTCTGAATCGGCGAGGATTACGGCAGGGCAATCAAAGCCGGCATCGCAACAGTTTAGTTTTTTCATGATTTAGATTTTATAAAAATGATTTAAGATTAACAAAACAATTTTTTAGGGTTAACAAATGGCTGCCGTTTAAAGCAACCTATCTGATAGGTTAATACCTAATACAGATTAATCTTAACTATTTATTTCATTTATTTTTAAAAAATTTAATCTGCCGGCGTTTGCTCAACACCCAATTGCTGCATCAAAAGCATTTGGTCGGCAACAAGCCAATGGCTGACGATTTTATTGTTTAAAAGGGTATAACTAATCACAAAAGGGAAATCCAAATTCCGATGAGTCGGCGGAATGTCACCAAACGCCCCTTCATGTTTGCCAACTGCACGAGCACGAACGATAATCTGATTGCCTTCTGAAATCATCTCATCGGCTATCACTTCATATTTTGGGAAAGCACTTTCGAAAAAAGTGATGTGTTCGATGAGCTTTGGGTCACTGATATAGTGAGCCATTATTTCTTGGGTTTTCACTTTGCCACTTAAGGCGTTGAAGTATTCAATGATGAATTCCTTGTTTTTCATTGCTTGATTCATTGTTGTTGTTAAAAGTTTAAAAAAAGTGAACAAATATTGTTTGTGAAAAACTTAACATTTATTGAGC
>JAYSQG010000378.1:0-2156 GCA_043721685.1 Saprospiraceae bacterium
TCCTCTGTCGAGGAACGCGCTTCCTCTGTGCGGGAACACGCTTCCTCTGTGAAGGAATGCACTTCCTCTGTCGAGGAACGCACTTCCTCTGTGTAGGAACGCACTTCCTCTGTGAGGGGATGTGGTATTTCTATCATTTTCCCATTTTAAGGGTTTGATATAAAAATGTTCTTGTTATGCCACATAATGTCTTAATCGGCAATGGAATCCTACTTTCAGCAAAAAATAAACAAATAAGCTATCAAAAAGGCTGTTTTATCTTTCTTTTAGAATAATATTGTCGTTTAAACTAAACGAACGGCAATGAAACAATTTCTTTTAAGCGCCCTCTTATTTGGGCAAACCGCCTTGTTTTCTCAGACAGTTACTGAAAATTATCCTGTTAACACCGCATCAGTGGAACAAGTGAGTGTGCCGAAAGGTGAAATCATCAAAGGGACTTTCGACAATTCTAAAATATTTCCGGGTACTTGGCGGGAATATTGGGTGTATGTGCCAGCACAATACTCGCCCGACAAACCCGCTTGTGTGTATGTCAATCAAGACGGTATTCAGTGGAATGCGCCGACGGTGTTTGATAATCTGATTCACAACAAAGAAATACCTGTGACGATTGGGGTGTTTGTCAAACCTGGATTGGTTCGGGCAAAGGATACGGCATCCGCACTGGATAGGCTCAACCGCAGTTTTGAATACGATGGTCTTGGCGATGCTTATGCGCGGTTTATTTTGAATGAGATACTGCCCGAAGTGGAAAAACTGAAAACGAAAGATGGTCGCGCTCTTCGTTTGTCTCAAAATGGCAATGACAGAGCGATTGGCGGTTCGAGCAGTGGGGCAGTGTGTGCTTTTACGGCAGCTTGGGAACGTCCTGATGCGTTTTCAAGGGTTTTTAGTGCCATTGGTACATATGTCGGTTTGCGTGGTGCAAATGAATATTCAACGCTGATTCGAAAGTATGAACCGAAGCCGCTTCGTGTTTTTCTTCAAGATGGCACAAACGACCTCAATATCTATGGTGGCGATTGGTGGAAAGCCAATGAAAGTATGGAACGGGCTTTGACCTTTTCGGGCTATGAAGTGAATCATATTTGGGGCGAAGGCGGACACAATGGCAAACATGGAACGGCAGTTTTTCCAGATGCGATGCGTTGGTTGTGGAAAGATTATCCTAAACCCGTTGGGAATACACAAACAAAAAATCCTTTTTTGTCTGATATTTTGCTGCCGAATGACAAAGGTTGGGAATTGGTGAGTGAAGGGCATAAATTTACTGAGGGGGTCATTGCGAATGCCGCAGGAGAAGTGTTTTTTCAAGATATTCCCAATGGGAAAACATATAAAGTAGGTTTGGATGGCAAAGTGCAGCTGCTGAACAATGATTCAAAATGCGCCAGTGGCACAACGTTTTCCGATGATGGGCGCATGATTACCATTACAAGCGGTTGGGGTTGTACGGAAAGACAAGTCATGAGTTATGATAAACAAGGGAAAGCGACTATTTTGGCAGATAGCCTCGGCGGCAATGATATTTTGGTTGCCAAAAATGGCAATATCTATATCACGCAGCCAGATGGCAGTGAAAAACCAAGCAAAATATGGCTTTTGAAACCCAATGGCGAAAGGCTCGTGGTTGATTTAGGGATAAAATTCGCCAACGGTTTGTGTCTCTCTCCTGACCAAACGCAGATGTATGTGACGGAATCTGCTTCGCATTGGGTTTGGGTTTATCAAATCAATGCAGATGGTACTTTGACGAATAAACAACGTTATGGTTGGTTGCATGTTCCCGATACGGCTGAAAATGCTTGGTCTGATGGCATCAAATGCGACCGTCAAGGGCGTGTGTATGTGGCGTGTCGTTCAGGTATTCAAGTCCTTGACCAAATGGGGCGCGTGAATGCGATTATTCCTGTGCCGACAATTGGACAGGCTTCTAATCTTTGTTTTGGTGGTCCCAATTTCGATGTGTTGTATGTGACGAGTGTTGATAAAGTGTATAAACGCAAAGTAAAAGTGCAAGGGGCGAATACATTTGACAAGCCGTTTAAACCTGGTGCGCCGAGACCTTGATTTTTTTTGACCACTGATGGGACTGATTTTCTTTTTCTGATAGAATCAGAAAAAGAAAATCAGTCCCATCAGTGGTCAAAAAA
>JAYSQG010000379.1:0-25494 GCA_043721685.1 Saprospiraceae bacterium
CAGCGTAAATCAGTCAAATCTGTGTTCTATTTTAATTTTTAACAGCATCTAACCAACCCCCTTTAAACCCTGCTTTTTTCAAACCCGCTACGATGTAAGGATTCTTTTTCATCAAATTCCAAACAAGATTGGAGCGATGGTTTTCAATCTGAATAACGATTGGTCCTTGGTCAATACCGAGGTAATCGCGGTCAATCCAACCACTGTCATTAATGTTTGGATTTATATTATTCGCTGAATAAAAAGTATAAGTTGGATTGTAAGCGTCTTTGAAACCGTATTCAGTCACAAGTGGTGTGTTGTAGTATTTATTCCACATATTTTCAAGGGCAGGAATGCAGACTTCGGGCGCGAAAGGAATCGAGCCACCGACAGCAGTTGGTGCAATCGTACCGTCGTCAACAACACGGATGGACGCCGCCCCGCGCGCGCCATACTCGAAAAACTTGCGCTGTGTACCATTGATATTGACAACGGTATCGCGCGGACCATTGCAAGCCGTTAAGCCCCATTCGTTTGCGCTGTAATTTTTATAATTGTTAGGGTTTTCTATTGCATAACTGCGTTGAGCAAGGGTTGCCCGCCTTGAATTTTCAAAATAATCAATGCCTTTGGCGCGCATATAAGGGTCTTGGATGCCTTTGAAATCAATAAACATTTGGCTGTATTGATGTCCAAAAAGCGGCTCGAAATTGACGTGAGCTTGTCCTTGATAAGTCGCCCATTTATAAGGTGCGCACCACCGTTCCCAACAATCGGCAGGAATCGGATGCGTCGGCGAACCGATAGCCATGACAAGCAAAACCATCGCTTCGTTATAACCAATCCATTCCGCTTTCAAAAAACCACGTCCTGGGTGGTAGCCCATAGAAAGATTTTTCTTTTCATTTAAGAAGAAAGACCAGTCCACACGCTGGTATAGCTTTTCAGTTAATTCATGGATTTCCTTTTCAATAGGGTCATTTTCTTTATCAAAATAAGACATAACAGACAGCACGCCAGCCATGAGCAAGCCTGTGTCAATGGAAGATAATTCCACATCTTTGAAGCGCAAAGAGTTTTCATGGTCGAGAAAATGGTAGTAAAAACCTTTATAACCACTCACACCTACTTTAGCATCACCTTGTGGCATTGCCCACAAAACCCGCAAGGTTTTGACGACTTTATCAGCCGATTGCGCACGTGTGACGTAGCCACGTTCAGCACCAATGCAGTAAGCCGTTAAGCCAAAACCTGTCGCAGCGATGCTTGAAAAATCGCGTTTTGGGTGTCGGTCAGGTACTTGGTAATTTTTGTCCACCAAATCCCAAAACCAGCGAAACGTGCGGCGTTCCACCTCATCGAGAGAAAATTTAGGATTGTCTTTTATGGGCGTTTGGATGGCTGTACCATTGGGTTTTTGGTCGCAACCCATTAGAAAAATGAAGAAAAACAAGGTTGTGAGTAGATGTTTAGCTTTCATTGACGACATTTTTTGGAATGAGGCTGTCTCAAAAGGCACATCGAAATTTTTAGTACAAATATTCTATGGCTTAAGGCACCATGTTAGGGAAACTCTATAAGTTTCCCTAACATAAACGCCTTCTCTAAGAATAATATTCTGGACAAAAAACTTGAAATGCCTTTTGAGACAACCTCATTCAATTAAAAAATGAGAGGACTGCCGAGCTACCCAAAAGGTAGCCCGACAAAACCCTCAACAGAAGTATGAAAAACAATTACTACTCTTTCACAAATTTATTGTTGGCAACCAAGCCTTTGTCGTTATAGGCTGAAATCAGGTACATGCCTCTGTCCAAACCATCGAGCGAAACGGTATAAGTGTCAACAGTATTTAAGTTGACAACTTTGACCTTTTGACCCAACATATTGGTAATTTCAAGACGGCGTACCCCCTCAGTATTGTCAACATATAAAGCATCAAAAGCTGGATTTGGATACACTTTTAGTGATTCAACCTTTGTCGTTTCAAAAATACCTGTTGTTGTACAGCTACCTTCACCGATAACAACATCGTCAATATAGTTTGTTAATATGGAAGTTGGCACAGCTAATGTTAAGTCAATAAACAATGTTAAGCGCGTGTGACCTTCTTTACCGGTTAAAACGGGTGTTCCTTTGCCTGTGAAATTGAGCGTAATTTCTTCCCATTCGTTCACTTTTGTATTTGCAACAATCACTTCTACGTTGTTCGGTCCACCCGCAGAGCCTTCCAATTTGGCAGCAAAGTTGCCGATGTGATCCATCAATACTTTTGCTTTTATTGTCAAATTATTCGTTGTCCATTTCATTGGAGCAGGAAAATCGAAATAGCCTCCTGTGAATACCGTACTGTTTGGTAACCGCTTGAATTCCATGACAGTATTACTGGTATTGATAGTTGCTTTTTTCGGATTGGGTAAGACACGTGCAAATTTGCCATCGAGCGTATCGTTTGCAAAATATTTGAAAGGCAAGGTTCTCTCAGCTGTTTCAAAATTGACCGCGCAACCTGTAATAGGCTCTGATTTCCATTGCAAATCATCAATCAAATAGATGTCGTTGCCTGAATTCGCCACGCTACCGTTGAAGAAAATAGCCACATTTTTGTAGTTATTCGCTTTTACAGTGCTGAAATCGATATTGAATGTTACCCAAGTATTTGCTGTTCTAACTGTATCCCAAATTTCTTTTCCGCCCGAAGTACCACCTTCGAGTTTGAATAGCATCGGAATACCTGCACGTGGTGCAAAGACTTTCATACTGAATTGGTTATATTTCGACAAATTCAAAGCCGTTGTACTTGTCAAGCTCAAAGCAGACCATTCGTCAGCAGGGTCTGCATAACGACCAATTTTATCACTTGGATTGAGCGTACCTTGCTGCGTATTGTTGGTAACGGTTAAACGGTCACTGCCACCGCCATAAGTGCCGTTGCGTTGACATTCGTAGTCATCTAAAATCGTTGGAATCGGTACAACCGTCAAACAAGCATTGAGCGTCAATTTTCCTTGTTTCAAGTTGTCATAATGATAAATCGCTCCACTTGCTGCCGTACCGGAATTAAACAAAATATTGATAGAACCAATATCTGTAATCCCAATTGCTGACGATAAATCGAAGCCTAAATTCGTCCACGTACCCGCCGAGTCAATGGTTGCTTCCGCTTCTTTACTGCCTAGCAAAGCACTAACTAATTGAATTTTAACCTTTTGTCCAATAGAACCCACAGGAGCAAGCACTTGTATGTTGATTTGTGGAGCCGTTGCATCCACCTTAAAACCTGTTGGTAAAGCACCCGACAATACTGAAATAGCTGTTGTGCCACGTACAAATTTGCCGACATTGGGACTCGGATTTGTTGCATTGACAGTTGGATTCGTAACGGCGGTGTAAGTGCCTGTTGTGCTTGTCCACGTCATTTTTGCCGTCGTTTCAAAGTCTTCAAGCGCAGGTCTTTCCGTAAACATCCAATCGTCGAAAAAATAAACATCACCCGCCGTTGCCACAGTACCCGCATTGAAAAACAAAACAGCTTTTTTCAAGCCTCGAAAAGCGGCGCCACTGAAATCGCCGCCAACACTAACCCATTTATTGGTCATTGCTGCCGTTATCGGAATCGAAACCTCCATAGCTGCACCACCATCTTCCAACTTTAATAGTAAATTTCCTACTTTGGGTGCCCAAACTTTAAGGCGCATGTAATTATTGACACTCAAATCAATCGGTGTGACATTATTATGAACGAGAGCCGCCCACTCTAAACCAGCACCAACAGGGTCAACATAGCGACCAACTTTTGCAGACGTATTGACACCAGTTGGGTCTGGATTGGTAACAACAGTGAGCGAATCCCAAGTGTCAAAATAATTGGCATTGCGTTGGCACTCGAAGTCGTCAAGAATAGACAAGTTTGGCGCGACGCCTGAACATGCATCCGCAGGGAGTTGTTGGATATTGTCAAACCAGAACGTATCCAGTTTTGAATTGCCAACACCCGCATCGAAGAACAAAATGAGGCGATTGAGTGAATCAATAGCACTTGCACTTTTGAAATCAAGGCTGTATTCTTGCCAAGCATTGGTCACTACGATTTGTTTCGACACCTCTTTGTTGCCTTTTGGCCCTTCCAATTTGAAAATCAAAGTACCCGCTTTTTTAGAATACACATTGATTTTGAAACGGTTATTGGTTGTTAAGTTAATAGGCGTTGTAAATTTTGCCCAAAAAAGACTGTACCCCGTCGAATCTTTTTTGATGTAACGACCGACTTTTGTCGAGTTGTTGACAACATTGGGCTTTGGGTTATTCACCACGCCACTCCAAGTGCCGTCCAATGCTTCCCAGTTTAGCGACGCCGTGCCGCTTTCAAAATTTTCATTGATTTGGGCTTTCATAAAGCCGACTGCCATGAGCAGTAATGATAGAGAGAGTAGAATTTTTTTCATAACGAATAAAACGATTTGGTTAAATAATACTGGTTTTTGAATAAGAATTTAGTTTTGAATTAGGATTGGTTAGATTTGTAAGGATGAATTAGGATTTTTTACGACTTAAGAAATCCTATTAAATCTTTACAAATCTGACTTGCCCTAATTCCTTAGAAGTACCCCTCAGTATGAAGAGATAAAAACCATTGGATAAATCTGTCGTTTCGACAGATATTTGGTTTTTCCCTTCGGGTATATTTTTATGTTGAAAAACGGTTTTTATGACACGACCTGTTACGTCTGTTATGTCTAAACTAAGTGTTTCTGTTTTTTGTAAATCAATGACAACCATTGTTTTATCTACGCTTGGATTAGGATAAACAGATAAACCGACCCCCTCAGTTGCTTCGTTCCTCGCAATGACATCTTTTGTTGCCGTTGCGTCGGGCACAAACCCAATGGCATCTAAAGCAGGTTGTATTTCAGGATTGGACATAAACAGCCGCCACAAAAGCCCCGTCCGATGGTTTTCAATCATACCGATAATCGGTCCTTGATCAATTGCCAAATAGGATGTGGCAAACCAATTTTGACCTAAGTTAAAAGCATCATAGAAGCCGTATTTGCCCCAAAGCCTTTCGCCTAGTGTTCTATAAAAATATTTCAAAGCTGCCATGCTTTGCGTAGGAGAATAGGGCATTGAACTCAAAGCCGCTGTTGGCGAAATCGTCCCATTGTCCGTAGATTCGAGTGGTGCATGTGCCAAATAGCCTGTCGGGTCGTCACTTGCTGTTAAACCCCAATTATCGGCTGAATATCCTATTTTATTGAGTGGATTACTTTTACAGTATTCCCAATTGATGAGCGTTTGCGCTACATTGTGGTGCCAATAATTGGCATAAGCATCTTTTTTTCGACGTGGATCGAAGCCTAAATAGGAATAATGCGCAAAAAACAACGGGCCACCTGCCAACGGACCAACTTGTAGCGTCCGTCCATAGTAGGTTTGCCCATTCCGATAATTATTACTGCTCGCCCAACCTTGATGATAAAGACTTGCAGGAACGCCTTTTGTAGGCGAAGCCACTGCCAAAAGATATGTTATCAATGCCTCATTATAACCCCGTAATTGGAAATTCATACGCCAAGTGTAGTTTGGCGAATAATGCCAATATAAGACATTTTCATTGTTTTTCCTATAAAATTGCCAATTTACGTCTTGCCAAAGGTCGGTTATGGTTTGCCGAATCGTCGTTTCTTCTGTTGTTGAGCGGTTAAAATATTGACGCGCTGTCAACAAACCTTGCATCAAAAATGATGTTTCGACCAAATCACCACCATTGTCATAAGTACTAAACGCCTGCACTTTGCCCGTTTGACCATTCATCCAATGTGGATAAACGCCTGCAAAACGGTCGGCTATTTGCAAAAAAGACAATAATTTGAGCATATAATCCACCCCCTCAGTACGAGACACCCAACCACGTTCAACGGCAACCACCCAAGCCATGACGCCAAACCCAGTGCCGCCTGTTGTCACAGTGTTGCTCGATGTATTGCGCTCTCTTGCCATACCCGCCACAGGATGTTGAAATTCACGGAAATACCGAAACGAATAACGCTGCACCATTTCCATCAAACTATCATCGGACATCGGATGCACATGAGCTGATGCAATGTTCGAAAAACCTGAAATTGTTCCGACTGTACCGACCGCTTTCACCTTATATATGAGTGAGAAATTTGAACCCAACGACCTAACAAAATCTATCAACATCGTATCGCTCACCGTTTTGAGTGAATCGAATTTTATCCCCCCATTTGTTGACCGCCAAATCTGATAATTTTGAACATTTGAGACAGAAGCCCAAGTCAATTCCACATGACTGTCATAGCCAACGGCTACCACATTTGTTGGTGCAGACAGTGTTTGACCCCTCAGTAAAAAGGGCATTGTCATGCAGATGATGACCATTAAAATGGAAAAAATATGGGAACGAGGTATCGTCATATTGTTTGGTTTCAGAATTCTTGTTGTTGTTCAATCTTTTAAAATGATTATTGGTAAATCACTTCAAAAGCCGAATTATTATGAACCAAAGGTAGGTCAATGCCAAACCAAATGCTAATTTTTTACCTCACTACAACTACGCCAAACGTGCTTTTACCACATCATTAGCCGCTTTGTAACCAATTGACTTATTTGTAAAGCCTTGATTTTCAATATTTTGAAAAAATAATATTTTTAAACAAAAAAAAAGCCACCTCATGGTGGCTAAAATAAGAGTAAAATGAAATGTTTATATTTTTCAAAAAAGGACTCCCTCCCGATTGCCTCGGGATGCTCCATCAGTATTTCAGGATAAACTCCGTCAAATTGTCACTGTCGTGCAATGCCAATTTTTTCCGCAACCGATACCGCTTATTCTCAACACCTCGAATAGAGATATACAACAACGGACTGATTTCTTTTGAAGTCAAATTCATACGCAAGTAAGCCGCCAATTTTAAATCACCGGGCGTTAAATCGGTGTATTCCGTTTTCAATCGTTTCAAAAAATCTTCATGGACTTGATTGAAATTCTCTTCAAAAACAAGCCAATTCTCTTCACTTGATAGATTGTTTTCTATCATTTTCTTCAATTTGGTATAGTGTTTTTCAGGAAAACGGGTGTTGTGTTCTGCTTTTATGTCCTCCAATTCATCTTTTATTTCAATCAGAATTTCATTTTTTCTGATAATACCCATTGTCGAGTTAGCCAATTCTTGGCTTTTGTTGATGATGTCGAGGTGCAGTTTTTCATTGTCGGCTCTGATGCGTTGTTGTTCAAGTTCACGCAACATTTCAGCTTCAAGGTGTAGGCGTTGATTGTCAAGTTGAATTCTATGAAATTTTAGGAGTAGAAAAACCAGACCGATTGCAGCCAAAAAGTAGCCGATTTTTGCCCAAATTGTTTCATACCAATGTGGTTTAATGTCAAATTCTATCGCCGTTTCTTCGCCTGTAATGTCGTTTTTCAAGCGAAAAATATGTTTTCCAGCCGATAAATTGGCAAATTCATGTGAAGTAGCAGATTCCCAAGGCGACCAATCCGTAGAGTGACCTGTCAAAAAATAACTATATCGGGCGGCATCTGTAAAGTAGGGTAGGCTCACATCAATCCGCAACGCGCGATAATCAGGCGACAACCGCAACAATGTTCGAGCAGAATCAGAAGGATAAAAATGAAACGAAGCACCGTCTTTGGCGAACAGACGAATAATCGGTTTGGGCGTAAAAGGGATATTTGGAGCCGTATTTTTTTTGTTAAAAACAGCATAGCCATCATCCAAACCGAAAAGATAACGGCTGCTGTCGAGGGGAACGATGGTTTCATAGTCCGTAATCAACTTTAAACGCAAGCGAATAGACATTTTATCTCCATGAAGTATTTCAACAAAATCAGGATGGATTTTCATGAAATCACTGCCAATACCACCGTTTAATTTACAATTTTCAAAGCCTTTATTGTCAACTTTGCGAAAACCCGTTTTGTCGTTTTCATACATATAATACGTGTCATCCGCTTTGATATACAAATCATTGCTTATTTTGGTAAAATCATACTTGACGGCATTCCCAATTTTCATAGGCATAGCCCCCTCAGTATTTTCAAAATTTCCATTGATTTTGAGCTTAAAAAGTTGATGATAAGCGTTGATTGCCCAAAGGTTTCCAACAGAATCAAAGGCAATTTTTTTAACAGGTTCGTTGAAATTGTTAATTTTTTTCAAAACAGACCAAATGCCTATATTCTTTTGAAAAACAGCAATACCTGTGTAAGTGCCTTGTAAGATCACGTCTTTTACAAATGGGTGTCTAATTGTACACCAACCACCTGTGACTTCTGAAATTTTAGACAATTGGTTACTGTTGTTTAACATGAAACTGCCGCTGTTATGACCGATAAGTAATTGATTATCAATGACTTTTAAATCCCAAACTTGCCCTTGTGTGCCATTGAGCAAAGTGAAATTTTCAGTTGAACCGCCTGTTTTGTAAAACAAGCCTTGATTTGTGCCAACAAACAGTTTCGCATTAAAAATAGCGGCAGCATATACCGCCCCAATTTTTCCACTTCGGTCTTGAAAAAAGGTCAAAGGGGCGGTCAAATCCACTAAATCAATGCCTTTATCAAGCCCAAGCCAAAGGTTTTGCATACGGTCTTCGTGCATCGAAAGCACTGTATTATTCTGCAATCCGTTTTCTTTGTTGATGTGTCGAATGCTTGAACCATCGGGGCGTAACAAATAAACACCGTTCAAAATTGTTCCAAAAGCATAGTTGCCATTGGCAAAACGCAGCCCCTTGTTGAGTTGAAAATTGCGGGAAAGTCCTTGTGCTGACTCCCACCAAGAACTAAATCGCTTGTTTTCAAATACAAAAATGCCATCGCGGACAGTGCCAATGAGGAAGCCATCGTGTCCATAAGGCAAAATGGTAGAGATAATTTTTTTAGCTAAAAAATCGCTGCCTTCGATGAATTGAAATTCATTGGTTTTTGTCAGTTCATACAAGCCTTTTGAAATAACAGGTAGAATGAGTCGCCCGTTAACTTCGTGCAAAAACATGATGTTTCCAGGAGGACTTAATATATTTATGTCGTGAAAATCGTATTTATAAATCGTTGAAAATGATTGAAAATAGACCGCTTGTGGCGTAACGACAATGTGCCATATTTCCTCTTGCTTTACTTTCTCAAATTTGACATTTTTACTGAGGGGGGTATATTCGAGGTTGCCAAAAGCATTTTTTTGGAAAAAACCAAACTCTGCATAACCACCTGCGTATATCCTTCCATGCCCATCCGCAGCAACGGAACGGATAATTTGTTTATTCGGCAAAGGCAATGTTGACCACGTTGTACCGTCAAATCGGAGGAGTCCGTCACCGTTTCCAAAGAACATTTCACCGTCAATGGATTGTGTTATTGACCAGTTTTGGTTTTGGGCGTGATAGTCGTTTTTGGTGAAATTGAGGGTGCGCGGCACCTCTTGTGCGGCCGTCCAACAAACAGATAACGCAAAAAAAGCTACGATGAAATATGTGTGTAATGCCCTCATGCGAGCAAATAAAAGACATTTCTTTTGTTTCTCAAGCTATTTTATTTTAAAAACATAAATTGAGGAATTTCGTCGATGTTTTATATCTGAAAACAACCCATTCAAAAAAAATGCGTATTTTTGTAACATTACTTTATCATTTAGAAATTAAACACAAGATTTATGTTTAAAAAACTCATTTCCACACAACCTTGGTCTGCTACTGCGACCGATTGGGCTTCACTTATTTTACGTTTGTCATTAGGTTTACTGATGCTGAATCACGGTTATCCAAAACTCATGCAATTTTTCAATGGCGAAGAAATCAAATTTGCAGACCCTGTTTTTATTGGTGAAACTGCGACATTAGCATTTGCCGTCTTTGCAGAGTTCTTTTGTTCAATTCTCATCGCTATGGGTTTATGGACGCGTTTGGCTTTGATACCGTTAATGATAACGATGCTTGTCGCAGTTGGGAATATTCATTTTAATGACCCAATTGGTAAAAAAGAGTTGGGTTTACTCTATCTTTTGCCTTATATCGCTTTGTTTTTATTGGGTAGTGGTCGTTTTTCGTTTGATGCTTTTTTGAATAAAAATAAAGGAGTGTGAGTGATTGACTCTTTAAACTGATCTTCAAGTCCTTCTATGAGAAAAAGAGGTATGTTTTTGCAAAGATGTTTTTTATTTTTGCAAAAATATACCTCTTTTATAAAATCAAGTTAAAATGGGAATCATCAAAGCCTTAGGCACTATTGATAAAGAACTTACCAAAAAAGGCATAATTGAACTAGCACAAAATGATGCAAATCAAGTCATTACGTCTTCAAAATTCGATTTACTCAAAGTCTATATCGAGCTAAAACGGTACGAAAATTATCTGTCCGAAGTCATGGAACAGATTAAGCCGTTGGCAATTGAGCTTGCGCAAAAACATGATGAACAGACATTCAGCTACGAACATGCGAAAGTTAATCTTCAACACCGCACAACATACGATTATTCAAGCGATGACAAATGGATGTCGCTCAAAGAGTCTCTGAAAACGTCTCAAACGACCATAAAAGAGCATGAGGAAATCCTGAAAAAACTAACGGACGTAACCGAAGTCGTTGACGAGGAAACAGGTGAATTGTATCAGATTTTTCCGCCTGAAAAGAAGGAAAGTACTATGTTGGTGGTTAGTTTTTGATATCTAAAAACGTCAAAATTCCTTTCGCTCCTATTTTACCTGCTTGCACCGCATCAACCACTTCCTTACCTCCATTCACCGCATCGCCTCCTGCAAAAATACCTGCTAAATTTGTGGAACCGTCTTGATTGGCAACGATTTTACCATATTTATTCACCAAATGTGCATCATTTACAAGGCTCTCAAATGGCATTTGTCCAGCCGCTTTGATGACCATATCTACTTCTAAACTGAACGTTTCGCCAGTTGCAATAGGCGAACGACGACCACTCGCATCAGGCTCGCCCAATTTCATTTTTTCACAAACCAATTCCGTTACTTTACCAAGATTTCCTTTCAATTCTTTTGGGGATGCTAAGAACAGAAACTGAACGCCATCGAGCCGGGCAATATCTACTTCAGCATCGGTACAAGGTTTTTCATCTTCCGTTCTTCTATACACAATCGTCACTTCCGATGCACCGAGTCGTTTCGCTTGGGTCGCCGCATCTATAGCTGTCATACCCAAGCCAATAACCGCTACTTTGTCGCCAACAGCAACGGTTGAAAGCGGTTTTGTGCGGATATTGTATATAAATTCAAGGGCATTTTCAACGCCAGCCAAATTTTCGCCTTCTATACTGAGGGGTCTCGCCAAGCCAACACCGATGCCTAAAAAGACCGCATCGAAGTTGTGTTGTAACTCATTAAGGAACACATCACGCCCCAATTCCTGACCATATTCAATGGAAATGCCGCCAATAGATGTGATAAAATCCACTTCTGCTTCGCAAAATTCAGGTGTCACTTTGTAACCCGCAACGCCATAAGTCATCAAGCCGCCGCCTTTTTGTTCTTTTTCATAAACAACAACTTCAACGCCTTGACGTGCCAACGCATGAGCGCAAGCCAAACCTGCGGGACCTGCGCCGACGACCGCTACACGCCGATTTACTGAGGGGTCTCTTTTGTACAATTGCCAATGTTCAGAAATCGCTTTTTCAGTCGAATAACGTTGCAAACGAGCGATTTCAATGGGTTTTTCACCCATTAAATTATAAACACAAGCACCCTCGCACAGCTTTTCAACAGGGCAAACACGGCTGCATCCTGCGCCTAAAATATTGGAATCAAATATTGTTTTGGCAGAACCTTTGACATTGTCCGTTGTGATTTGACGAATGAACATCGGTACATCAATCGAAGTCGGACAGGACTTCATGCACGGCGCATCGTAGCAAAATATGCAGCGATTGGCTTCGACAACGGCAGCGTCGTGCGTTGCAAAAGGAGGGTGAATGTCGGCGAAGTTTGCCGCATATTCGGCTTCTGTAAGGCGATTGTTTTGAATAGGCATCTTTAATGTTTTTGTCTTTTTACTTGAAATCTGCTACAATTCTACGAGTTTACCATACGTTTCAGGTCGTCTATCTCTGAAAAACTGCCAAACATTGCGAACTTGGTCAATCATTTCTAAGTCAAATTCAGCAACCAATAACTCATCATTGTCCTCTGATGCTTGTGCGAAAATCTCTCCACGCGGATTGACAAAATACGATGAACCATAAAATTTGCCCACATTCCAAGGGGCTTCTGTGCCGACTCGATTGATGCAACCCATGAAATAACCGTTTGCGGCAGCATGAGCCGGTTGTTCGAGTTTCCATAAATATTGAGAAAGTCCAGCGACGGTTGCAGAAGGATTATAGACGATTTCAGCCCCATTTAAGCCTAAAATTCTTGCACCATCGGGAAAATGACGGTCATAACAGATGTAAACACCGATTTTACAATACTTGGTTTGAAAAACGGGATAGCCTAAATTGCCTGGTTTAAAGAAGAATTTTTCGTAAAAACCAGAAGTTTGAGGAATGTGGTTTTTACGATACTTGCCCAAAATCGTTCCGTCGGCATCAATCACAACAGCCGTATTGTAGAGGACACCCGATTGTTCTCTTTCATAGATTGGAACGATGATGACCATGCTGTATTTTTTGGCGAGTTCCTGCATCAAATCCGTTGTCGCATTCGGAATCGGTTGTGCGGAAGCATACCACTTAGGGTCTTGCCCGGGACAGAAATAAGGTGTATTAAAAATCTCTTGTAAACATAGTATCTGCACGCCTTGCCGCCCCGCTTCTTCGATGTACGGAATGTGCTTGTCGAGCATGGCTTGCATGATTTCTTCAATTGTTCCTTCACCTTCGGTTTTAGGTAGGCTCATTTGGATGAGGCCGCTTTTGATGATTCTTGGCATGTTTTATTAGTTTAAAATTATTGAAAATCAATTTTGAGAAAAAATACTGAGGGGTAAAAAACGTGTATTTATTTGAAATAAAAACTTATTTTTGCATAAAATACATACAATTATGGTTTCAGAAGCACTTGTTCAATATAAAAAAACGCCGCCTAAAAATGTTGTTAATGAGCAACCTTATATTTCTTGGGAGGCTTTCAAAAAAAAGTATTTAAGTCGAGAGGACGGCTTTAAATACGAATGGCTTAATGGCATTGTCGAAAAAACGAAGCGCACTATGGATTACACACAATTTTATATCGCCCAAAATCTACGCGATTTATTTGAAAACTTGCGATTTGCAAAAATAATAAATGGCATATTGATTTCAGAAGGGGATGTTTTCTTTTTAGAAAAACATCGTCGTCCAGATATTGCTTATTTTACACCTAAACAAGTTGATGCGGCAGCAGACGGCGTAAATCCTATGCCCGAATTTGTTATTGAAGTCATTTCAAACACAGATGCGATTAACCGCGTAAATAAAAAAATGCAAAACTACCGTGCCGCAGGGGTGAAGGTGGTTTGGCATATTTTCCCACAAACACAAGAAGTACACGTTTATTGTGGCGACAATTTGGACACTGTTTATATCAAAAGAGGCGATGCTATTTGCTCTGCTGAACCTGTTTTACCCGATTTTAAAATTTCTGTTAACGATATTTTTAAAAGGGAAACCAAGGAAAATGCTTAAATTTTAACGTAAATCAAAGAACTAAAAAAAATGCAACTTTCTGGAAATATAAAGACCTATTGGCTTTTGCTAAAAGACCTTGATAAAGAGTCTAAATTGTCGCTGATTGAATTATTGATACAATCTCTTAAAAAAACATCTGTTGACACAAATAATACTAAATTACCCAATGATAAGAATTGGGTAGATGATTTTAACGGCTGTTGGAACTTTTCAGATGAAACTGCCGAAGATATTATTAACCATATCGAAAAATCTCGTTCAATAGGTCGGCAAATTGAAATGCTCAAATCTTCCCCGAAACCTTATTCCGCTTAATAAACTGCCCATATCCTTTTTCGACCAAACATTCTCCGTTATCAATCGCCACTTGACCCCTCAGTAAAACGGTCTTCACTTTACCTTCCAATGCCCAACCTTCGTAGCCTGAGTAATCAACATTCATGTGGTGTTTTTCTGCGGACAAAGTATGTTTTTCCGTAGGGTCAAAAATAACAATATCGGCATCAGAACCCACAGCGATTGTGCCTTTGCGTGGATACATACCGAATATTTTTGCCGCATTTGTTGAAGTGACTTCCACAAATTTATTAAGCGTAATGCGTCCTTTGCCGACACCCTCAGTATAAAGCAGTTCTATGCGGTTTTCGATGGCTGGATGACCGTTTGGAATTTTTGAAAAATCATCTTTACCTATCAGTTTTTTCTCCCATGTAAATGGGCAATGGTCAGTAGCAACGACTTCAATAATGCCTTGATTGATGGCAGCCCACAAGTGTGCTTGGTCTTTTTTCTCACGCAAAGGTGGCGACATCACCCATTTTGCACCCTCAAAATTGGGTTTTTCGTAGAGCGAAGCGTCCAAAAGGAGGTATTGAATACACGTTTCACCAAAAACCTTTTGATTTCGGAAATTGGCTTGACGGATGGCATTGACCGCTCCTTCACACGTCATGTGTACGATATAAATGGGACAATTGTTATAAAAACCAAAGTCTGTAAAACGATGTGATGCCTCCGATTCTGTAATTTCAGGCTGCGACAAATAGTGATAAACAGGCGTTAATTTGCCTTCTGAACGGTGTTTGGCAACCAAATAATCAATCATATCGCCATTTGTAGCGTGTGCTGTGACCATGCCACCGACACGCCGCACTTCTTGCATCAAACCATTCATTTGCCTATCGTCAATCATCAATGCGCCACGGTATGCCATGAACATTTTGAAGGACGTTATGCCCTCTTTTTCAACCAACGACTCGATTTCTGCTTTTGTTTGGTCATTGAAATCGGTGACTGCCATGTGAAAAGAGTAGTCGCCAACAGCGTTCCCGCTTGCCCGACCTGACCATTCTTCAAGGGCAGAATAGAGCGAATGTCCTTGTTTTTGAAGGATAAAATCTATAACGGTTGTTGTCCCACCATGCAAAGCGGCACGCGTACCTGTCTCGTAAGTATCGCTTGAAAAAGTGCCCATAAAAGGCATTTCGAGATGCACATGTGGGTCAATACCGCCTGGGAAAATGAGTTTTCCAGTGGCATCAATCGTTTGAGTGACCCCCTCAGTGTTTTTCAAGTTTTTACCGATTGCGACGATTTTTTCATCTTCAATCAGCATATCGGCAATGTAATCGTCTGCGGCGGTGATGATGCGCCCGTTTTTGATGAGTATAGACATGGTTCGGTTTTATTTTGTTATTGATTCCAATTTTGCAAATTCAGTATAAGCATAATTTAGCAAATCAGCCGTATCGTCTCCATATAGTTCTTGAAAAGGTTTAACGAAAAAGACATTAAAGTTTTCAAACATCGCTTTTCCAAGTAATGAAAAAGGTTGATGTACTTCTTGTAACTGTTTTAAACCATCAAAAAATGGAAAAAAGATAATGATGCTATCGGAGCTATCAGCAAATTTGAAAAAGTATTTTAAGGCTATTTCTAAGTCTCTTTTTTTATCATTGATTAGTGTCAGCCGAGCGGTATGAAGGTCAAAACGGTCTAATTTTATTTCTTTAATGGTAATATCTGCCCGTTTCCGTCTAATCTCAAAGGCTTCATCAGTTTCTTTACCTAATTTTAAATCATTAAACTTTATCTGCCCATCAATTGAAAAACTCAAACATAATTCAGGTTCATCAATTTCTGGATGTAAAAAAGACGCATTTTCTGACAATAAATCCTTGTGATTGGCGCGACATTTTTCTAAATCTAACTTGTTTTCAGTTTTTTGTGGATGTTCAATGTTAAGTATTTTATTGGTCATTCCGTATGGATTTTTGCCAATAAAAGGGAATTTATCCCCTTTATTGCCGTTACAATCTTTACAAAGCGGCAATAAATTGCTCCATTCATAAGCTAACCAATAATAATAAGTTTTTGGACGATAATGTTCGACCGTAAATCGCTTCCGAATTTCGGGGCTATCGTTGTGATTGTCGTAAGGGACAATTGCCGACTCACAGTATGCACATTTATTGTGATACAGTTTTCTTAACGCAATAATTGTAGTCCGCCAACATTCATCAACAAAACGATGATTACGCCCTCTGATTTCAATATCTTTATGTTGTATAACCGCGCATCTTCTCAAATCATCGGGTGGATTATTAAAGTCTTTAACTACTTTTCTCATACTCTTTATTGGACTTTAAGGTGTTGGGGGAATTTGAAGTTTCGCGATAAACTTTTGAGTTCATCCTTTATTTTATCATGTTCAACAACTTCATCGTAAGTATTTTCAGTCCGAATTTTGCCAAAATCGGTGTTTTCGACACTCAAAACGTTTTCCATTCCAAAAATTGGCGAAGTGAGAATTTGATGTGGTAAAAAATTAGCCACATCAATATCCACACGTTTTACTTCTGTTCCACCGTTTTCAGTACGTGAAACATTGAAGAATACCGAGTTTTTGGGCATACCCAGAAACGTAATAACGCTGTGTGTTGTAACGATAAATTGAATTTTAGGGAAAATGGTTGATAATAACTTAGGAAACTCTCGTTGCCATTTGGGGTGCAAATGGGCTTCAATTTCGTCAATTAGGACGATGCCTGTTAAGTCGCTTGGAGAAGGGGCAGAAGGTTGTTGTTCATATAATCGAATCAACATATCGCCAATCATGGCTAATACACTTTTATGTCCAGCAGACAGCTTAGTAACATCTACCGAAAGACCATTTTCAGTATAAATAATGCTTTGACCATTTATTTTAATATTATCAATATGCGGCATTATTTTCACAAGTAAATCTTTTACTTGGGTTTGTTGTTTTTTATTTGCCTTAGTGAGTAACCAATATTCAATATTTTGAAGCACCCCCTCAGTATGAAATAAACTATAAATTGGACTACGTTTTTTATTATATTCAAACATCGTTTCAGGGGCTTCTATTTGAAGTCGAGAAGCACCATAAGCAATTATGTTAGGAATTATTCTTGAAATTAGACCAGATGTGTTTGAAATCCATTGTGATGTAATACCTTTATTATGATAAAGGCTTATAGAGATTACTGAATTTTCGCTATTTAATAATACTTCGTTACTTTGTTCATCAACATTGCCATATAATCCTATGGTAATTGCTTGTAGAATAGATGTTTTACCATAACCATTTTCTCCTGTAAAAACTATAAATTGAGAATCTGAAGGCAATGAATCTATTCTTAGATTATAAATACATTGGTAATTTTTAATGTGGAAAGCTATTATATAATCGGGTAAATGTGATTCTTTTGAATTAATAAAAGTAGGCTTCAAGTGTTTATCAGAAATATATTCTGCAAACCATTTATGTAGTATTTCTAAATTATTTAAATAATTATCAGGTATTTCGATTTCACGAACTTTACTGTGTGCGCCAATATTTCCTAACTTTATTAAATCCTTTATAATATTTCTTAAATCGGCAAATGAGATGTTAAAGTATTGTAACCCATCTAATTGTTTAGGTATTTTTGCTAACATATTAAGGGGGCTATTTGGGTATGGTAATGTAAATTCTATATTTTCATAGTTTATAATTGCCTCAAGAAACTTTTCTGTAAACTTTCGTCCATAAACAACAGAAGCATCATAATATCTTTGCTCATATAAATCTCGTGCAGATTTATAGAGTTCTTCTAATTCTAAAACATCTAAATTGACTGTTGATTCCATTTTCTAATTATTTTTTTGACAAAGATAAACAACTTTTATGTAAAATACCCCCTCAGTATTTCGCTTGTTTTTTCATCAAAAACCAATAAACAATCCCCGAAACGCCAAAACCCACAAACCACGCATAGTTATAAAGTCCTGATAACCACATCGGTACAGCATCTTTTGGCAATACATCAATCGCTTCAAAAAAACCAGCGACGTTAGGTAAAATGCCCAAAACGAGGGCAATCATCGCTGCCCAATTCACGCCATTTCGATAGCTGTAAATGCCCCCCTCAGTATAGAGTTCGTTGACAATCAATTTTTTATGTCGAATAAAAAAATAATCAACAATTAAAATGCCGCCGATGGGACCCAGCAAACCTGAATAACCAATCAGCCATTTGAAAATATAACCCGATGGGTCAGCGATCAATTTCCAAGGAAAAATCAAGATGCCGATGATGCCTGTGATATAACCACCGATTTTGAAAGTGATTTTTGAAGGTGCGAGGTTTGCGAAATCATTAGCGGGACTGACGATATTGGCAGCGATATTGGTCGCCAATGTGGAAATGAGGACAGCAATCATAGCAAAACTAACAAGCAGTTTGCTCTCAAATTTACCCGCTAAAACGAGTGGATCCCAAATTGTTGAGCCATAAACGATGGCTGTTGCAGATGTTACGGCAACGCCGATAAAAGCGAATAAAGTCATAGAAGGAGGTAAACCAATGGCTTGCCCAACAATTTGTGCGCGTTGACTTTTGGCATACCTTGTAAAATCTGGAATATTGAGCGACAGCGTTGCCCAAAAGCCAACCATACCTGTTAAAGCGGGGAAAAAGAATGCCCAAAACTGACTACTCGTTTGAAATTTTGACGGTTGCGCTAATATAGGGCCCAAACCATTGGCGGCAACGACTGCCCAAAAAAACAAAGCTAATGCTGCCAATGGTAGAAATATTGCCTTGAAAACCAATAATTTACGAATGCTTTCTACGCCGAGATAGACGATATACATATTCAATAACCAAAACAAAAAGAAGGTAATGGCGGGACCTGTTTCCAAACCAAAGGACGTTGGGAAAATTTGTGGTAATGTTCCGATGGAGGGCACCCAAACTTTCAACATTTGAAAAAGAGCAGAACCGCCAATCCATGTTTGAATCCCAAACCAACCACAGGCGACAATTGCTCTTAAAAGGGCGGGAACATTTGCACCCTTTGTACCAAAACTGGCGCGTGCAAAAACAGGGAACGGAATGCCGTATTGCGCCCCCGCATGACCGTTCAAAATCATGGGTATTAAAACGATCGTATTACCCAAAAAGATGGTAAAAATGGCTTGAGACCAATTCATACCGCCTTCGATGAGCGACGAAGCGAGCATATATGTCGGGATACAGAGGCTCATTGAAATCCACAAAGCGGCATAGTTCCATGTGCCCCAACTGCGTTTGGATTGTGGGATAGGGGCGAGGTCTTTGCTGTATAAATTGTTGCTGTTTTCGTTTTGCATTGTTCGCTAATTACTTTTTTTGAACACTGATTTTACTGATTTTACTGATTTTATTGATTTTATTGATTTACACTGATTTTATTGTTATACAAATTTGAAAGCGGTGATATGATTTCATCTAAAAACGGCACTAAATATAGATGGTTTTTGAAGTTTTTCAAGCAGTTTGATTACTTTTGTAAAAGAACACATTTTTTAATACACATAAATATTTACAAACAATTTAAGATTATGGCAGATTTTAGTAAAGTTTTTGACAATAACAAAGAATGGATAGCGAATAAACTATCCGTTGACCCAACCTATTTTGATAAACTCGGAAAAGGACAAAACCCTGATTCCCTCTATATTGGTTGCTCGGACAGCCGCGTGACGGCGGAGGAATTGATGGGTGCAGAGCCTGGTGATATATTCGTTCATAGAAATATTGCGAATATGGTTATCAGTATTGACCTGAATGTCATGTCGGTCTTGAACTATGCGGTTGACCATTTGAAAGTCAATCACATTATTGTTTGTGGACATTATGCCTGTGGCGGTGTCAAAGCGGCGATGCAATCGGCTGATTTGGGTTTATTGAATCCATGGTTGAGAAATATTAGGGATGTCTATCGGATTCATAGAAAAGAACTAAATGCCATCGAAGATGAAGCGGCTCGGTATGACCGATTGGTTGAACTCAATGTGCAGGAACAATGCGTCAATCTTATCAAAACGGCTGCCGTTCAACGAGCTATTAAAGAACGCGGCTTGACGGTGCATGGTTGGGTTTTTGACATTCATACGGGTAAATTGATAGATTTGAAGATTGATTTCCCTAAGATTTTGGAGAATATTATGGAGATTTATCATTTGGATTAATCATTAATTTTAGGATCGATTCATTCTAACATGAATCAGCCCAATCAGCGTTCAGAAAAGAAATGTTAGAAAATTAGGGATGTCTCATGTTTGAGGTTTTATACTGAGGGGTTATGCTAGGTCGAGCGAAGTTTCTCATTTCTTTCAATGTGTAGGCAACGGCTTCACTTGCCTTTTTCATTCCGTTTAACTCTAATATGAGCCATAGATATTATCTATAAGGGAAATGATTTTAATAAACAGAATATTTTGTAGTTTTGCAATTATTAATTATAAAAAATACAAATCAATTACAATATGGATAACAACAAAAATCTGACAGAATCAAGTATTGCTACTGTTAATGGTGCAGCCAAATGCCCGTTTCATGGTGGAGATCTAAAGCAAACCGCTGGCAGTGGCACGTCAAACCGTGACTGGTGGCCAAACCAGTTGAAATTAAATATCCTTCGCCAACACTCTGCCCTTTCTAATCCGATGGGCGAGACATTCAACTACGCTGAGGCGTTCAAGTCTATCGACTTTGATGCCTTAAAAAAGGACGTCTTTGAGTTAATGACGACTTCGCAAGACTGGTGGCCAGCCGATTATGGTCATTATGGACCCTTCTTTATTCGGATGGCGTGGCACAGCGCAGGTACTTACCGCATTTCTGACGGACGCGGTGGTGGTGGCTTCGGGACACAACGTTTTGCGCCGCTCAATAGTTGGCCCGACAATGCGAACCTCGACAAGGCACGTTTACTACTATGGCCTGTCAAACAAAAATATGGTAATAAAATTTCGTGGGCAGACCTCATGATTCTCGCGGGCAACTGCGCCCTTGAATCAATGGGTTTCAAAACTTTCGGCTACGCTGGCGGACGTGCAGACGTGTGGGAGCCTTCGCAAGACATCTATTGGGGTGCTGAAACTGAGTGGTTGGGTGACAAACGTTACACTGGTGACCGCGAACTCGAAAATCCCCTTGGTGCTGTTCAAATGGGTTTGATTTACGTCAATCCAGAAGGACCAAATGGCAAACCAGACCCTGTTGCTGCGGCAAGAGATATTCGTGAAACATTTGGTCGTATGGCAATGAATGATGAAGAGACGGTTGCGCTTATTGCGGGCGGTCATTCATTCGGCAAAACCCATGGTGCTGCGGATCCAGGTCAATACGTTGGACGTGAACCCGCTGGTGCGAGCATTGAAGAGCTAAGCCTCGGTTGGAAAAACACATTCGGCAGTGGCAATGCGGGCGATACGATTACCAGTGGCTTAGAGGGCGCATGGACGACCACGCCTGCAAAATGGAGCAATGACTTCTTCGACCATCTTTTTGGCTACGAATGGGAATTGACAAAAAGCCCTGCTGGTGCGCAACAGTGGAGACCAAAGAATGGTGGCGGTGCTGGTACAGTGCCAGATGCTCACGACCCATCAAAGAGTCACGCACCATTTATGCTCACGACTGACCTCGCTTTGCGGATGGATCCTATCTACGAACCTATTTCAAGACATTTCCACGAGAATCCAGACGCATTTGCAGACGCATTCGCTCGTGCATGGTTCAAACTGACACACCGCGATATGGGTCCACGCGCCCGCTATCTTGGACCAGAAGTGCCAGAGGAAGTGTTGATTTGGCAAGACCCAACACCAGAAGTGACGCATGAACTGATTAACGATCTGGATATCGTTGAATTAAAGGCTAAAATCGTTGCTTCGGGATTGTCAGTGTCTCAATTGGTTTCTACCGCTTGGGCATCGGCATCAACGTTCCGTGGCTCTGATAAACGCGGTGGTGCCAATGGTGCGCGCATTCGCCTTTCACCACAGAAATTTTGGGCTGTAAATAATCCAGTACAATTGGAGACTATATTAGCGAAGTTTGAAGCGATTCAAACAGCGTTCAACAGCGCACAGTCTGGTGACAAAATGGTTTCTCTTGCTGATTTGATTGTTTTGGGTGGCTGCGCTGGCATAGAGCAAGCAGCTAAAAATGCGGGTCACGATGTCGTCGTACCTTTCACACCAGGACGTACCGATGCGTCGCAAGCGCAAACCGATGTAGAATCTTTTGCTGTCCTTGAGCCCGTTGCAGACGGTTTCCGCAACTACTTGAAGCCCAATCAAAAGGCATCAGCAGAGGAAATACTGATTGACAAGGCGCAACTATTGACCCTGACCGCACCTGAAATGACGGTTCTCGTGGGTGGTATGCGTATGCTTAATACAAACTTTGATCAGTCTCAACTTGGCGTTTTTACAACGCAAAAAGAGGCACTTTCTAACGACTTCTTCGTCAACTTGCTTGATTTGAGTACGACTTGGCGGGCAACTTCGGAGGCTGATGACGTGTTTGAAGGTCGTGATCGGGCAACAGGCTTACGCAAGTGGACTGGCACACGAGTTGACCTTATTTTCGGTTCAAACTCTGAGCTTCGAGCGATTGCTGAAGTTTACGCATGTAGTGATGCTCAAGAGCGTTTAGTGCAGGATTTTGTAGCGGCTTGGACGAAAGTGATGAATCTTGACCGTTTTGATGTGGCTTAAATTAGAATAGTTAAAGAAGTATAATGCTCAAAAAGCCTTGAAAACGTTTGTTTTCAAGGCTTTTGAGGTTTTATACTGAGGGGGTGCGTTGTTCTTTTATTTTGTGGGTTCTTGAGACCACGCACGAGCCATCCAATCGTCATAAGTCATTTCAAACTTAATTTCATCTTTCCCATACGTTCCGATTTCTTTCCAGCCCGCTTTTCTATAAAATCTTTCAGCCATTGTCATGGGAGAAGTGCTTAACCACACATTTTCTTTTGTTTGTTCAAAATACCAGTCAAGCATAATGTCGTGCAATTGTTGACCAATGCCTTGTTTTTCAAATTCAGGTCTTAAAAACAAAGCCCAAATATTATTGCCTTTCAAGTCTGCGATTGAAAAACCAATAATTTCATTATTAATGGCGCACACCCAACCTTTTCCTCGGACGGTCATAAATGTCTTACAGTCTTCGTCCGTTACTAAGTTAGGGTCAGACAAAGTGTTTTCTTTCACTGAATTCCTTACGAATTGAATGTGCTGTATATCGTCAATTTTTGCTTCTCTAATAATCATTTACTGTCAATTTTTTCTCCAAAATTAAACCGAAAAGCCCTGTAAAACAAACGTTTTCAAGACTTTTGAGGGTTTATACTGAGTATTCTAACAAATAGTCCAAAGGACTCCTTCGGAGGAGACAGAACCAAGTGTCGTCCTTCTTTTTTTGAATTTTGGAACTTAAATGAAAGGAATATACGAAATCATCTGGTGATTTGTAAACTGTAAGGAAACCCCTTTAAGATTACGCTCGTTGATATATTTAGATGAGTTAATTTTAGTAGAAGTACATATATCCAACCTGTAAACAATGAAAATACTATTTTTTGACAAAATACTATTTTTTAATCATCTTAATTTCACATAATCTTAAACAAACATTATTCAAATGAAAAATTTTATCCTTATTCTTTTCTTCGTATCCTTTGCGGTACCTCAACTATCACTTGCCCAAGTCCAATTAAGTGGAATATTATCAGGAAGGAATGAAAATCCTGCTAATACTTCAACGGCAGTCGGCACTTTCGAGGGCATTTTTGATCCATGGTCCAGAGTTATTGCTTTTCGAGTTGAGTTTTCTGGACTAACTGTCAACGCCACAGCGGCTCACTTTCACAGCGCACCCGCTGGCACAAATGGGGCTGTCGTCGTAGATTTTGTGAGTCAAGGATTTCCAGTCGGTGTAAAAAGTGGTGAATTTGTAAAAGTTTTGACCTTGACAGAATCACAAGCCGTTGACTTAATGACGGGCAATTTGTATGTGAACATCCACAATGCGACTTTCCCTGGGGGGGAAATTCGCGCACAGATTGTGTATGGAAAACAACTTAAGCCGTCGCCCGTTCAGCTCTCCGCTCGTCTCAGTGGTACACAAGAAGTACCTGCCAATGCAAGCACCGCAAAGGGAACTTTTGAGGGTATCTTTGACCCTTATTCTCGTGTCATTGCCTTTCGATTTGAATATTCAGGTTTGACGGCTAATGCCACTGCTTCTCATTTTCATATTGCAGATGTGGGTGTAAATGGGGGTGTTTCTCTTAATTTTGCGCCTGAAGGCTTTCAAACAGGTAGTACATCAGGTGAATTTGTTAAAGTTTTGACGCTCACTCAAGTACAAGCAGACGCATTGATAGCGGGTCGTATTTATGTCAATATCCACAATGCGAATTTCCCAGGAGGTGAAATTCGTGGGCAAGTGAATTATAATAAGTCACTTAACCCAGTTGTTCCTGTCAGAGGTACGTTTAGTGGTGCTCAAGAAGTACCTGCAAATACTTCCCCTGCAACGGGTACTGCCGTCGGTTCTTTTGATCCAAAAAGTGGTTTGTTGGGTATAAAAATCAATTACGCTGGTTTGACCGCCAATGCCACCTCTGCGCACATACATCGCGCACCAGCAGGTGTAAATGGAGGTGTTATAATTAATTTTGCCCCTTTGGGTTTTACCTTTGGCGCACAAAGTGGAACGTTTGCTAAGATTATACTATTAAACGCAACACAAGCCGCTGATTTATTGGCGGGTAATTTATACGCTAATATCCACAATGTAAACTTCCCGGGTGGTGAAATTAGAGCCCAACTCAATGCAACCGCATCTGGTTCAAATATTCCTGCGGAGAGAAGTGTCAGCAAAGTGGCTTCTGATATATCGGTTTCGCTTTATCCAAATCCTTCTTCTGACTATGTTTTCTTAAATTTGGGCAGCAATGACGCTCCTGCGAACGTCGAATTATATGATATGCAGGGTCGCTTAATGTCATCTTTGAAAAGTTCGCAGCCTGTATTGAAATGGGAAACGGCTTCTTTGGCAAAGGGTATGTATTTTTTCCGTGTTCAAAGAGAACAACAGGTAGAAGTGCATAAATGGTTGAAAAATTAAATTGTTGGTTTCAAAGTGATACTCAAAAGAGGTTCGTCTAAAACGAGCCTCTTTTGTGGTTTTATACGGGGGTGTGTTGTGCTTTTATTTCTCGTGTCTGAAGACCCGTTTGATTTAAGAAACCGAAGCCAGCGTTGTTGGCTTATAACTAGAATGGTTCACTACTTTATATAACATTATAAAATTAAAAAGTAATGCCAACCAAACTAACCACTTAGGTATAACTATCGGTCGAAACCAAAACAATAAAATCTGAGGAATGAAGGATAACTCATGTTACGCATTGTTTTATTTTAAGCCCGTTAGGGCTGACACCGTTTATAGAAAAGTAAATCAAGCCATTTTTCTAAGGTGCGTAGCGCCGT
>JAYSQG010000380.1:0-6130 GCA_043721685.1 Saprospiraceae bacterium
GTATTTTGTCAAGCGACCATGCCGATTGCCAATTCTGGAAAAGTGAAAATAGGACTCAACGCCACTGTTCGATTCGACAATTTTCCATTTCAAGAATACCGCGTTTTAGAAGGTACGGTTCAGAACATCGCTTCTGTACCTCAAAAAGGTAAAGAGAGCGACAACTATCTCGTCCGCATCGCTGTCAATAATTCGTTGCGAACCACTTATCATAAGTATCTGACCTTTCAACAAGAGATGCAAGGCTCGGAACGCAAACGCCGTGACAAGTGGCGGATTATCCCGTTTTTTTGATAGATTGAATGATTTGTTGAAGAATCGGCAGTGAAGATTCTTTCCATTTTCAAAAATAAAGGTTTAATTTTGTTGATTATCTTTAAAAATTACATTTTCAATTAAAAATCATAGATAAAATGACAATAGAAGCCTTAAAATATGAGATATTAGCTAAAATAGTCGGCATCCAAAATAAAGCTGTTTTGCAACAAGTGAGGAAAATACTTGAAGGCGTTTCAAAAGAAAATGAATTATTCTATCGTGCAGTGAAACCTATTAGAGAGGTTATAACAGTAGAAGATTTAATACGTGAGCAAAATTATAAAGGTTTTGACCGTTCTGCTTTTGATAAATTGGTCGAAGAAATAGATGTGCAAGACCCGATTGAAGAGCTTTTAACCCTTTCTGAATCATGACACCCTACTTAATTGATACCAATATTCTATTACTCTACATTCGGCAAGACTCCCGTATTGGGGCTATTGATAGGCTTTATAATCCATTAGCGGCATCAGCAACTTCGATAATATCAGTTGTAACAGAGGGCGAATTGCGGTCAATTGCCTTGCAAAGAGATTGGGGAACACCCAAAATGACTGCCATAGAAATGATGCTCAAAAAGTTTTTAATTGCAGATATTCATGTCAAGGAAATTATTGAGGCTTATGCTGAAATTGATGCTTTCAGTCAAGGCAAATTACGTACACGACCTCTTGGTATGTCAGCACGGAGTATGGGTAAAAATGATTTATGGATTGCCGCAACAGCCTTTGTTTTAGACCTGCCTTTGCTTACAACTGATAAGGATTTTGAACATTTAAAGGACATTTATTTAGATTTAACATTTGTTGATTTGGCGGCTATTTGATTTTTAAAAGCTCCGATAGGAGGAGCACCATCAACAAATACAAGGCTCGGCAAATATCACAACAGAATCCCGCCGCTTACTCGCCCGTTTTTTTGATAGATTGAATGATTTGTTGAAGAATCGGGTTTGAATGTGTAAAATCGGTGTAGCGTTAGTTGGAAATTACCTAAGGTTTGCAGTTTTTAGTAAAAAAAAATCCACCCATAAACACAACAAGTTACGAGTGGATTTTTGATATTTTTAATGGATGTTACCCCATTGTTATCACTTTCATTGCTTTTGATTTAACTTAACTGTGCACAAACGGCTGCAATCCGACGAATCGCTTCACGCAACTGCGCTTCACTTGCCGCATAGCTCAAACGGAAGCAATCGGGTGAACCAAATGCACCACCGCTGACAACACCGACAAACGCATTGAGCATCACATAATCCGCAAATTCATCTGAATTATTGATGGTCGTTGTGCCGTCTGACTTGCCAAAATACGCACTGATGTCTGGGAAAATATAGAAAGCACCTTCTGGCGTAGGCACTTTAAAACCTGGGATTTCAGACAATAAAGCGATGCACATATCACGACGTTTGCGGAATTCATCGCGCATTTTGTACGTCGTTTCAAGGCTCGAATTCAGGGCAACGACCGCCGCTTTTTGGCTGAAAGAGTTAGCGCCCGAAGTGTATTGTCCTTGAATTTTGTTACACGCATCCGCAATCCATTTTGGCGCACCGATATAGCCCAAACGCCAGCCTGTCATCGCAAAACCTTTTGCGAAACCATTGACTGTCACTGTTTTATCTTTCACAGACTCAAACGAACCGATACTGGTATTGCCCGCCGTTGTATAGTTGATGTATTCATAAATTTCGTCAGAAACGATGATGATGTCTTCATGTTTGCCAATGACATCAGCAATAGCACGCAATTCTGACTTCGTAAACACTGCGCCAGATGGATTACAAGGCGATGAAAATAAAACCATTTTCGTCCGTTCTGTAATCGCTGCTTCCACTTGTTTAGCCGTAATTTTATAGTCGTGCTCAACACCTGCACCGACGATAACGGGCGTTGCACCAGTCATTTTTACGATTTCGATGTAAGACACCCAATAAGGGGCGAAAATGATACATTCATCACCCTCTTCCAACAAAGCAAAAGCGACATTGGAAATAGATTGTTTTGCACCATTTGACACGATGATTTGATTCGGTGCATAGTCGAGGTCATTGTCCCGCTTGAATTTTTTAGAAATAGCATCCAATAAATCGGGAATACCTGGTACAGGCGTATATTTCGTGAACCCCTCAGTAAGGGCTTTGATAGCTGCCATTTTGATGTGGTCGGGCGTATCGAAATCTGGTTCGCCTATCGCAAGGCTGATAACGTCGTGACCTTGTGCGCGGAGATTGCGCGCCATTTGCGCCATTTTCAAGGTTTCGGATTCCGACATATTCCGAACCATACTGCTTAAACGAGACTTAGTTGCTACTGACATTGCTTTTTTATTTTTTAGAAATGATGTTTGAATAATGATTGGTCAAAACTGTATAAACGCCTCAAAATACTGAGGGGGTCAAAAAGTGGCGCAAAATTAAGACTTTTCCTAAGTTTTCAAATTTTTAAGGGAGTGGCATTTACATATTCTGAGCTTAATTGCAAAAATAACAAAGGGCAATGTTCCCAATTGATACTTATTACCCTTCATTTGCAACGAAAATGGCTATAAGTTTTATGAAATTTATTGTACCAAAATCCAAAAAGGCTCGTTAAAACACGTCAATCACCTCTCACAGAACCTATTTTTTCATAATGTCACAAAAAAAACAATCAAAATGTTAACGACAAAACGCTTTTTTATAATCCCTTTTCTGCTTTTCAGCACCATCATTTCTCTTTCTGCCCAAGATGCCGTCCCTCAAATGAAATGGGGTGAATACGCTGTTGAAGACTTAAAACTGACAGAATGGCAAATTGATACCAGTGCCGATGCGGTTGTTTTGGGCGATATTGGCACCATTTCGATGGAAGAAGTCAATAATCACTATGGCTATCGGTTTACACAATTGCGGCGTATCAAAATCCTTAAAAAAGCTGGATTTGACTATGCCAACGTCAGAATTCCCTATTATTCAAAGGACGGAAGTCAGTCGGTTGCGAATATACGTGCCAGAACCATTTCTTCTGACGGTTACAAGTATCAAGTTGAAGAAAAGAGTATTGTTTATGAAAAACTCAATGACAAAGTGACGGTTGCGAAGTTCACTTTCCCGAAAGTTACTGAGGGGTGTATTTTGGAATATGAATACGATTTGCTTTCTATCCAAAATTTGGAATTGCACGAATGGTATTTCCAAGAAAAAATTCCAACGCGATTCAGCGTTTTGAATCTGGATATTTGGTCGCGTTATGAATACACCTATTTATTTCAAGGTGCAGAGAAGCTAAAATCTACTAAACCGCTCTACAAGGACGAACGTACGCATGTTACTTTTTATGTAATCAACCAACCAGCTCTGAAAGAAGAGGCTTTTGTAACGAGTTTGGAGAACCATTTGACACGTATCCGTTTTCAATTGTCTAAGTTTTGGACGACAACGGGATTACAAAAAGATGTTTTATCTACTTGGGAAAAAACGGCTGATGAATTGTTGAGTAAAGACAATTTAGGCAGAAAGTTTTTGAAAAAATCGAATTACAACAAGGTTTTAGAAGCGGCACAAGGTGTTTACGACCCAACGGATTCGACAAAAGAAAAAGTCCAAAAGTTGTATGATTGGGTCAATCATAATATTGCAAATGAAGGAAATCGCTCGATTTGGTCGGACAAGGACCCCAACGATGTTTGGAAAAACAGAAAAGGTAATGCCAGTGATATTAATTTTTTGTTGTTGGCATTGTTGAAAGAGGCGGGTGTGAACGCTAATCCTTTGTTGGTGAGTACACGCAAGAATGGTGCGCCTTATATGGAGTTTCCAATAATTGACCAATTTGACCATGCTTTGATATTGGTTGAAATGGAAAACAAGCAAAATATGTTTGTTGATGCTGGAAATTCAGACCTAACAATGGGTCTGACAAGCGAACAAGCCTTGAACGGATATGGTTGGCTATTGCGGAAAAAAGATCCGATTTGGATTGAGATTAAGCCGCCGATGAGCAATCAAGTGCTTTCCGCAAAATTTGATATTACAGAAGAAGGCAATCTTCAAGGTTCTATAAATACCATTTTCAGAGGTCATATTGCAGCTGCCCAACGTGATGCTTATCAAGGCGATACGACTGGAAAGGCTAAAATCGCTTTTTTGAAAAAGAAAAACCCTGATTGGCAGATAGAAAGTGTTTCATCAGATAACATGGGGAAAGCGAATGAACCATTAAGAGAGACGATAAATTGCACGATTGTGAATGCAGGGCAAGTAAACGGCGACTTAATCTATATAAAACCTACGTTAAAATCAGGTTGGGAAGTCAATCCGTTCAAAATGGAAGACCGTACATACCCTGTTGAATTTCCTTATCCAACGACCGATCAATATATTTTGGCGCTCAATATTCCTGAGGGCTATAAGGTTGAAGAATTGCCGAAAGCCATGAATTTGGGTTTGCCGCCCGAAGATGCCCGCTTTACCTATGCCATTTCATCTGATGCAAAGACCATCAAAATGATTGTTAAAATACAAATCAATGAGACCGTTTTTGCTGCCAAAGATTATACGTTTTTGAAAAACTTCTTTAACCAAGTCGCTGCAAAATTGGATGAAATGATTGTTTTGAAGAAAGTGGGTAAATAGTTAGGAGATGTAATTCTTGAGAAAGAATCATAGAGTATTCCTTTTTTCTAACAAAAAGAATATCGGAATACCCTATGATTTACGGAAAGGCTGATTCCTTTAAAATTTATGCGATATAAATGCTCCTAATCCAAAGTAGAGCCTTTTGGGCATATGAAAAGGTCCCGGAGCCCCTCCTAATATGCCTCCACCGCCGCTAAAGAAAGTTTCGGAAGGATGTAGGAATAGTTGGCTATTGAATCCGATATTTATTTTACGGTGATACTGAGATGCACCCAATTCAAACAAGCCAAAAAATTTATTATATACTCCAAAAATCGAACTGGCTACTCCCGCATTAACATAAGCTCTGAAATTATAAAAATATCTATTATAACCAGCTAAGGAAGAGAATATAAAATCGTCTTCAGAACCTTGGAAAGGAATATATGCTATAAATTTACCTGAAAAATATCCATTCTTAGTGATCGCAAATGCTCTTTTATAATAAATACCAATAGTTCGATCATTTTTTGTTTCCAAAAGTTTATAATTGAAACTAAATGCTATCTCATTCTTTTGCTCTCTCTTATGAGTTTGAGCGTAGCTATTTTGACACACAAAAATATATACAAATAAAATCATATATTTAACAATATTTTTGTGTGTCATTTTGTAATTATTATTTTTTTATTAATTATTTTATTGTTATGCTTAAAAACCAAAAGATAGACTCCAACATTAAAATCTGAAAATTTAGTAGTAAAATCAAGTTTATTGACATCTTGTTCAAAAACCACTTTTTCTAAAATATCATATATAGTGATATGTCCTGTTTTTACATTATTTTTATCAACAACCATCTCAAAACTACCTAAATTAGGATTAGGAATTACTGAAATGTAATCTAAATTAATTTGCCTAACATTTGAGGAAGCATCATCTTCAATTGTTTCTTTAGAAGATTGGTCTAATGCCTTAATTATAGGTGAGTTTGATAATTTAGAGTTTAAAGAAAGCTCGTTATAACTACAACTCACTAATTCATCAAATTATAAGTTCATAATCATTAAAAGGAGACGGATTAGATGGATTGGCTTCATTGCAATCCATACCGCCTAGTGGTTCGATTTTCAAATAACTGAACAGTTCAAGTTTTAAGCGGCTGCCCTTTAAAAGTCCACTTGAAAGGCTTAGCCATTGTCTGATTATAAT
>JAYSQG010000381.1:0-4454 GCA_043721685.1 Saprospiraceae bacterium
TCAGTATTTTAAGCGTTCTATCAATCATTCGTCGCCGTTATAATGTATTGATAATCAAGCGAAGTGTCGTCCGATTTGATGTTTTTAAAACCCGCTTGTTTCAATTCTTTTTCAACAACACTCAAAGGCACTTTTGTATTCGTGGGTGGACCAACAGGAATGTTTTTCTCTTTGTAATCCACAATCAGAACCATACCGCCTTTGCTGATACCTTGGCGCAATCGTTGCATATACGCCACACGGTCGCTGATATACATATATGTGTTGACGATGATAACGGCATCTACTTCACCTTTTTTCAATTTGGCATCGTCCATATCAACGAGTCGGGCTTCGAAACGACTCCGTAATTCTGAATTCATTTCATTTTTAGCACTGTCCATGAACGTGATAAAACGCGGGTCAATATCCAGCGCAATCGTTTTTTTAGCGATGGGTACTAGGCGAAAAGCGAAAAAACCAGTGCCTGCACCCAAATCTGCGACAGTCTTTAGGCTCAAATCACCGAGGCGTTTGATAACCATATCGGGTTTTTGCCATACGAGACGGTCTCGGCTTTCCCAATCTTGGCGAATGTCGTCTAACTTATTTTGTTGCTTGCTGGTGTCGTTCGTTTGTGAATCCGTTGACTGATAGCCACCTGGACGCTCACGGTTGTCTTGACAGGCATTTACGACGATAAGGCATATCGCAAAAATAATAATTTTTAACTCCGTTCTTTTCATACTTTTAAAAGGCTTCGTAATTTGTCCAAAGGTAAGCCCTCCCCTTGAAAAGTCTATTAAAAATGAGAGGATATTTGTAACTTCTTAGACTAGAATACAGATTAGGCAGATTAATACTGACAGATATCCACCATGAATTGTTCCAATTTTTTGCGAATATCCCTTTGTGAACATGTAAAATTATTGCAAATCGCCGAAAACGCAAGCAATTTCCCTTCGCTTGTCGTCACATAACCACTATACGATTTAACCCGCGTGATTGTCCCACTTTTGGCTCTTAATCGGCTGCTTACTGAGGGGTTAGTTTTAAACATGTTTTTCAAAGTACCCGACTTGCCTGCTTCAGGCAGTGAACTGTAAAATGGCGTAAACATCTGATTGTCAAGGGCTACCGACCGCAATATGGATGCCAATTGCAAAGGCGTAATACCATTGCGAGGCGACAAACCAGAACCGTCTTGCATGAACAACCCCTCAGTATCAATGCCTTTTGTTTGCCAAAAACGGACAATGGATTTTATGCCTTCTTCATTTGACCCTACGCCTGTTTGTTTTAAACCAAGGGCACGCAGAATGGCTTCACAATACAAATTCACGCTTTCATGATTCGCTTTGTTGACAATATCTGACAATTTTGGCGATAGCCAAGTAAAAAAAGTTGTCCGAAAAGCAAGCGGTATGGACTGCTGTTCCAAAACCATTTGAGTGGTCGCCGAGTCTGTTACTTCGATACCTTGTAATATTAAATTTTTTCTCAAATGCCATGCAGCAAATAGGGGAGGGTCGGGTAGCGCACCGTTTATTTTGAACAGACCCGTTCCAGTCGGTATTGTTCCTCGAATATAACTCGTGGTGCTGTTAGGCGTTGCATATATATATGCGTCGTCGCCCCCACCAACGATGCTTTTTACTTCGTTAATGAATTGGAAACCAGGGATATATGGAGTTACGCTGAATACTGAGGGGTGTGTTCCAACATCTTTATTTTGTTGAAAAGTGAGTTCATATAGGTTTTCATGAAAATTCAAACCGCTTGGCCCCGAGCCATAAGCATTGCCCAAATCCTCCCAAAGCCAAGTGGGTACAGCCGTTCCATTTTCATAAGCTGAACCATCACCTACTATTTTACCAACAATGCGTTTGATGCCCAAACGACGTATTTCACTTGTAAAACTATCTAAAACAACGCTCATACTTGGCACGCCGTCCATCAAAGGGCTTGCCAATGTCGGGTCGCCATAGCCTTTAATAATGATATTGCCGTACAAAACGGAGTCTCGAATGTTGCCATCGTATTGCAATTCTGTTCGAAATTGAAAGTCATTTCCCAAAATACCCAAACCTGCTGCCGTTGAAACAATTTTCATATTTGAAGCTGGAATAAGACTAACTGTTGGGTTTTGCGCCGCCAATATTTGCCCTGTTGATACATCTAAAACAATTACACCTACCTGTCCATGCCTCAAAGCCGAATCTTTCGCCAAGCGTTGTACAGCTTCATTATAAAGGGTCGTTGATTGCATGGTATCGGGTTGTTCAATACTTTTAGCCGTTACTTTATCTGCGCAGTCCTGTGCAACGAATATCATTGGATATGAAAATATGAGGATAAATGAAAACAGTAATTTATTGATTTTCAGCATGTTATGATGATTTTTAGATTTAATAAAAGGGTGCTGATTCTACGAATCAAAGGAAAAAATATATCGGTTGTTGATGACAAATATCTTATCGCTAACGCGACATTTTACCCCCCTCAGTATAACGAGAAAAATAGCGATTGTTTACAGCAAACATAACATTTTCACTACAAAAAGCCTATTAAAGAGAATGGGATATTGCCTCTATTCGACAATATCCCATTATTTTGTTCCAAAATTTGAAGTTTCTTAAAATGATGAAAGAATTATAAAAAAGATGTTAACCTTTCCGCCGATTCAATTCATCTCTTATTAAAGCCGCTTGCTCGTAATCTTCATTTGAAAGCATTTCTTGAAGTTTCTGATTCAGTTCATCTGTGTCCATATTGGTCAATGAACTGAGTGTGTCTGAAGCATGGCTGCCACCGCCTTTACCTGCTTCAGCACCAACACTTCTGCTGCCCGAGTCATCTGCCTCTTCTAAAACGACACCCGCTGCTTCGAGGATGAACTCATAAGTAAAAATTGGGCAATTGAAACGCACGGCCATAGCCAGCGCATCGCTTGTACGTGAATCAATTTCGTGCGGAATACCATCTTTGTAACAAATAAGTCGTGCATAAAATACACCATCGAGTAAATTAGAAATGACGACTTCGTGCAAGTCAATATTGAACGTTTCCAAGGCATTTTTGAACAAATCATGCGTCAAAGGGCGATTCGGCAGCATACGCTCCACCGCTACGGCGATTGCTTGTGCTTCAAAGCCACCAATAATAATGGGCAAACGACGATTGCCATTGCGTTCGCCGAGAACAACGGCATAATTATGCGTTTGGGTCATGCTCGGTTGCAAACCGACTATATCAAGAGGAATTTTTCTCATAAAATTCTAAATCTGTGAAATTTAAGGTTTTAGGATAGCCAAATATGCTTTTTACTTATTTCGCCTCAGTCCTATTGAATTACTGTTTGCCGCAAAATTAGTTATTTTTAACAAAAAGAATTATCAAAAATTTGATCAATATCAGGTTTGTCGGCTCGGAAGAGGAATTTATTCAATAAGGAGAGGTCAAAGAGGCATTGTTGGCAAGGATTAAGTACATGTTGGGGAAATTATTAAAATTTCCCCAATTGATACCCCTCAGTATTTTTTCCATTTGGACTCCTTTGGAACGAGGTTTTCTGTTTTTTAATGTGTAATTGAAGCAGAAATCAAGTCTTGGCTCTTTTGCTTTTCTATGAGACCCATCAATTTAGGCATCTGATTCATTGTTTCTTCGTAGCCAATATCGCACAACTCCTTAACTTTTGACATGCTGAAAAAGCTAAATTCGTTGACTTTTTCTGGGGCAATATACACATCCAGCATTTTGATATGCGGTTTTGAATTCGTCCAAAGGGTTAAATCCACAACGCGTTGGGTGATGCCCATAAATGTATCCAATTCCTTATTTGACTGCACATGTACCTTGGGTTTGACGTTTGAACCTATCAAAATATCGCATTGTTCACGTATAATACCTGCGGGCATATTGTTGGTAATGCCGCCATCAACATACAACTCGCCTTCAATTTCGATAGGTTTAAAAAGCCAAGGCACAGAACAAGAAGCGACAACTTTATCGAACACTGTTCCCGTACTGAAATAAACCGCTTTGCCGACATTCAAATTGGTCGCACAGACATAAAGAGGGTAATTTAATGACTCAAAACTGTCTTCGGGAATAAAGGCTTCAAGGCGTTCCTTTAAATAATCCAATTTGACAAGCCCTGCCCCAGGAATACCAAATAAGCGAAAAATCTTCATCATACTTGAATCGGCAATCAAACGCTCCATGTCCTCCGTCGGAACACCAGCTGCGTACAGTGCGCCAATGATTGAACCTGCACTTGTCCCTGAAACGATGGTCGGCTCGACACCATTTTCAAGCAAGGCACGAATGACACCGATATGAGCTATGCCTTTTGCCCCGCCACCAGATAGCGCAATGCCGATTTTATGTTCTTTAATTTGTTGTTTTGGAAAACCATTTATATGCATTTGAACTATAATTTTAGAATGTGAGGATTTTTGATTGAAAGTTCA
>JAYSQG010000382.1:0-7947 GCA_043721685.1 Saprospiraceae bacterium
AATTCATTGCCCGTGTCGTCAACCTTTTACCAGAGAAAGTACGTCAAATTTTAGATAAATTGGGGTTGGATTAGCCCTTGAATCTCACGCAAAATACATAAACCGACAAAGCCGATTGACAACTTGTATCAATCGGCTTTGTCGGTTTTCCCTTTAATGCCACACCACCAATTGCTTCATCCGCACTTACTTTCCATATTTATCATCGGGCTATTAATCTGTATATCAATCAAAACTCATGTAAAGCAAATTATTTTAAAATATTTAAAAAATTTGTTTTTATAACACAATATGTTTTATTTTGTCTTTTAATTGGAAAAAATTAAATGACATATTAAAACATCTGCTATGAGCCAGAAACCGTTTTTAGAAGCTATGATGCCTACACAACTCGTCGAATTACCGTTTTTTGAATCCGTTTCAGCAGGATTTCCGTCTCCTACAACGGATTATATGGACAAAAAACTCGACCTGAATGAACTCTGTATCCAAAACCCGTCTGCCACCTTTTTCATCCGTATACAAGGCGATTCGATGCAAGAAGCAGGCATATTTGAGGGTGATATCCTCATCGTTGATCGTTCGTTGAGAGCCAAAAACCGCGACATTGTCGTTGCGGTTGTCGAAGGCGATTTTGTTGTCAAACGTTATTGCCCACAAGGGAAAAAGCTGTTTTTAATTGCCGAAAACCTCAATTATCTGCCTATTATCATCGAAGAAGGGACAGATTTTGAGATTTGGGGTGTCGTCAAAAAAGTGATTCATCATGTTTGATGACAACCACACATTATATATACAGGCAACCAATACCGCATTATGTCGAATACCCCTCAGTAAAAGCCAACTTTTTAAGCTTAAAATTGTCTATTTAAGGTGTAATTCATTTTCAAACAATAAAAACAATATTCTTAGATGAAAAAATTCTTCTTTTTAGCGACCGCTCTACTCATGACTTCAGTTGCTTTTGCGCAGGAAGCCAAAGCCAAACCAAGCCCAGCAGCGACAGCAACAGGCAAAATAGGTGACAAAACCGTAACAATCACTTATGCACAGCCCGCTGTCAAAGGCAGAGAGGTTTGGGGTAAACTCGTCCCTTATGACAAAGTTTGGCGTACAGGTGCCAACGATGCCACAACTTTTGAGGTTGACAAAGACGTAACAATCGAAGGGCAAGCACTCAAAGCAGGAAAATATGCTTTATTCACCATTCCTACCGAGGGAGGTGAATGGACCATTATTTTCAACAGCGTTGTCAAACAATGGGGCGCATTTAAGTACGATGAGACCAAAGATGTCCTACGTGTCAAAGTCAAATCCAAAAAATCAAAGGAGATGACGGAAAGTATGACTTTTGATATAAAAGGAAATAAGGTCAATCTGGCGTGGGAAAACCTTGCTGTGGCTTTTAAAGTACAGTAATACATCCTCTGTATTTTCGATAAAAAAGATGCGCTCATAAGTCATACAAAATCAATGACTTGTGAGCGCATTTTTTTTTGACTCATTTTACAAATGTTAAAATATCTTTTTTTTTTAGCACCTTAAAAATATTAAATATATTTTCACAGTTTATATGGACATAGACAATTGATTTGAAGCATACAGGCTAAACACTTAAAGAACGACACGACCGAAAGCAATTTGCTAACAAAATTCTAACAGAGACTACCGACACGAACCGAGACTAAGCTATTTACAAAACAGACCGACACGAACATTTCTTTCCTACGCTTTTAAATACCACTTTTTAAAATCTAACAAAATTCATTCATCTTAAATTCCAAGCTGGTATTTCTATGAAAATCAACAGAATTTATGTGCTTTTGATCATGGTATTCCTATGGCAAAGCGCAACTGCGCAAAACTGGCTCGAGCTACGCGAGCAAGGTGCAAACTATTACCAAATCCGCGATGCCTTCAATCGGCAATACGCTGGAAAAATGAAAGAATTTAAAAGAGAATTGGCAAAAGAAGCCAATGGTGCACACAAAAAAGGCGACAAATTCGAACGTCAAATGGAAGGTATGCTCCAATTCATGCGTTGGTCGCATTGGGTTGAGCCGCGTGTTCAAGAATCAAATGGCGATTTGAGCATCTTAACAAAAGGCGTGGAACAAGCTATGGTGGAACAAAAACGCCGCACAGCACTCCAAAACCGCACAGGTGCCACGTGGTCGCTTGTCGGTCCCCTCAGTACGCCCTCGTCAGGTGGCAATGGTCGTATCAATGCGGTTCGCGCTTTGCCGGGCAGCACAACGACGCTATTCGCTTGTTCGCCAGCAGGCGGTTTGTGGAAAACAACCAACGGAGGCACGTCTTGGACAGCTATCACCGATGCCATTGCTGCATTGGGCGCAACCGATGTCGGTTTTGACCCGACTAACCCAAACATCATGTACCTCGTTACAGGTGATGGTGAAGCGGCGGATGTTTACTCCACAGGTATTTACAAATCAATGGACGGCGGCGCAACTTGGGCAGCCACAGGAGCCTTGTGGACAGGCACAGGCAACTTTTCAACGACCCGCACGACTTTGTCAAAAATCGCCATCAACCCAACCGATGGTTCGATACTCGTAAGCGGCAGCGCAGGCATTTATCGCTCGACCAATGGTGGCACGTCTTGGACACGCACATCTGCCTTGAGCGTTCGCGACATCGAATTCAAACCCGGTACGCCCTCCACCGTTTATGCAGGCGGTTACAGTGCGAATGTTTTCTTGCGTTCAACTGATGGTGGCGTGACTTGGGCAACGGCGGGCACAGGTTTGCCGACCACAGGCACGCAACGGGTGGCCATTGCTGTCACAGCCTTAGATGCCAATTACGTCTATGCGCTCGTTGCCAACAACACCGATTATGGATTCAAAGGTCTGTACCTCTCGACCGATGGCGGCACGACGTTTACACTCAAATCATCAACGCCAAATATCTTAGGTTGGAATGCCGCAGGCAACGATTCAGGTGGTCAGGGTTGGTACGATTTAAGCATCGTGGTTGACCCCTCAGTAAAAACCACTATTTATACGGGTGGCGTAAACATTTGGAAATCAACAACTTCGGGCACATCTTGGTCGTGTATCGGTCATTGGTCAGGTACAGGCGCACCTTACGAACACGCCGATGTGCATGACTTATCTTTCATCGGCACAAGCCTTTTTGCGGGCAATGATGGTGGCGTTTTTTCACTCGCAAGCGGTGCAACGACTTGGGCTGATAAAAGTTCAAACCTGTCTATCGCACAACTTTATGGCATCGGTTTGTCAACAAGCAATCAAAATACCATTATCGCAGGGCATCAAGACAATGGTACTACATTGACCACCAATGTCTCTACGTGGTCGCAAGTAAACGGCGGCGATGGTATGCTTTGTTTCATTGACCGAACAAACAATAACAATAAATTCTCTTCGATTTATAACGGCGCATTGTATCGCTCAACTTCGACCACAACCACTTCATTTTCAAGCATTTACACCGTTTCTGGTGGTGGTTGGGTTACACCTTGGATGCAAGACCCTGTGACCGCTACAACGCTTTATGCAGGGGGTACAAACGTTGTTAGAAGTACAAATTTAGGGACAAGTTGGACAACAATCAGCAGTTTTTCAGGTGTCGGTACATTGGTTGAATTAGACGTTGCCACAACAAATAATCAGTACATCGCAGCAGCGAGCGCAACAAAAGTGATAAAAACAACCAATGGTGGCACATCTTGGACGGATATAACGACAGGCTTGCCTTCAGGTGTTTCTATCCTGACCGTTCGTTTTGATGTCAATGATGCCAACAAAATATATGTCGGTTTGGCAAGTTATACAGGTCAATCGGTTTATATATCTGCCAATGGCGGTACTTCTTGGACAAATATCAGCACAGGATTGCCTTCGTTGCCTGTCAACTGTTTTGCTTCACAAACCAATGGCGATGTGTATTGTGGCACCGACTTGGGCACTTATCTCTTGACATCGGGCGCAACAAGTTGGACAATTTTCACGAATGGTATGCCGGGCGTACCTGTCAAAGACCTTGAAATTTACTACCCAACAAACCTACTGCGCGCTGCCACTTATGGTCGTGGCATTTGGTCGTCACCACTCAACAGCGCAACACCTACAACGGTGGATGCAGGCATTGCGGGCATCATATCACCGAGCGGCACTATCACGGCCGCCAGCGTGACCCCCTCAGTAACTTTGAGAAATTTTGGAACTACAGCACTCACATCAGCGACTATTTTTTACAAAGTAGATAATGGCACAGAAAGCTCAACGGCTTGGACAGGCAACCTCGCACCGAGCGCAACAGCCACCGTTTCACTGCCTTCGGTAACGGGTTACACGGCTGCAGCACATACGTTTACAGCCAGAACAGCCTCGCCCAACGGCACAACGGATGTCAATACAGCCAACGACGCTTCGACTTCTAACTTCACCTACACACCAGCAGCGTCAACGACTGATGCCAGTATTTCGGCGATAGCCGTACCCAATGGCACTGTCAGCACTGCCAGCGTGACCCCCTCAGTAACTTTGAAGAATTTGGGCACTGTAACGCTGGTTTCTGCAACGATTTACTACAAAATTGACAACGGCACAGAAAGCAGTCAAGCTTGGACGGGCAGCATTGCGAGCAATGGAACGACAACGGTAACACTCGGTTCTGTCACAGGTTATACGGCGGCGGCACATACGTTTACTGTACGAACGGCTGCACCAAACGGTACAACGGATGTCAATACCGCTAATGATGCTTTGACTTCTAACTTCACTTACACCATTCCACCGGCTTGTTCAAACTCAAATGAGCCGACGAACAATGCCTCGACAGGTGCAACGGTCGTAGCGGTCAATAGCACAACCAATTCGCAAATTGGCTCAAATGGCGATGTGGATTATTACAAGTTTACGACGACAACGGCTGCGCCTAAAATCCAAATAACTTTGACCAATTTACCCGCCGACTATGATGTTGTGCTTTACACATCCACTGCATCTGGAACTATCAGTAGTCAAATTGGTTCGTCTGTAAACGGCAGTACAACCAGTGAAACCATCAAATACAATACAGCAACAGCAGGCGCGACCTACTATATTAAAGTATTCGGTTACAATGGCGCATTTTCTACAACCGTTTGTTATGCCTTAGGTATTCAAACCAGCGGGACCAATTTCGCCCAAGAACCGACGTTTGCTGCCAATGGAAAAATGATAGAAGAAGCCACAGACCCCGTCAGTAACTTAGCCGTTTTCCCGAATCCTGCTAAGGAGGTCATCCAATTGCAGTTTTTCTCTGCCACAGGCGGTAGCTACGAAATGTCTCTTTTCGATGCCACAGGCAAACGCATTTTGAATCAACAAAAGAAGTTTGATAAAGGCATGAATAGTGCAGAAATACTGACCGACGAACTCGTAAAAGGGTTACATCTTTTGACATTGAAAAATGAAGCAGAAACGTTGACACAAAAGGTCATTATTAGATAATGGTGAATGGTGAATGTAAGGCATTAATTATCAATATTTTACATTTACTATTAAATTATTCACCATTCCTAATACGTGTTGCAGTTGAAAGTTGAGCGTTGAAAAATGCTCAACTTTCAATCTGTAACACCACCATTGGTTACACCAATCCAAAGATTGCCCAGCGTATCGGCGGAAATACTACGAAGAAACGGATTGTTGAAATCCTTACGAGAGATAATTTTTTTTATAACACCATCTCTGAAGGTAAAAATGCCCTCTTTGGCTTCAAAAAAGAGGAAGTCTTTTCCTCTGTACAATTTCCCCCAAACGCTATTTTTTCCATTTTTTGAAAAAACGGCCCAATCCACAAATGAATCGCGTTGGACATCATAAAGACGAAAAGTATCGCCCGCTAAAAAAATACATTTCTGGTCATCTTCAAATAGACCTGTGACTCGCTTATTTCTTATATCATAATGGCGGACTGTGCCATTTGGTAACAATCTCTTCAAAGAATGTCGTTCAAACAACATCCATACGCTACTATCTCTCCCCTCCGTAATTGTCGTCAAAAAAGCATTACCGCTGGCTTTTTGCAACAACTCAGAAGACCGATAACTGATAATCTGCTCTGTTTTAGTATCAAAATAACACAGCCTCCCATTGATGGTGTGGAACCAAATGCGCCCCTCAAAATCCTCTGTCGCACCTAAAATTTCACTGTCTGCCAACCCTTGCGAAACCGTAAAGTTTTGAAATCGCCGCCCATCAAAACGGCTGGCACCATTCGCTGTACAAAACCAAATATAGCCACGAGAGTCTTGCATGGTGGAATAAACGGTGTTGTCGGGCAAACCATCACTGATGGTTAAGTGCCGAAACTCGTAGGTAATACGAGCTTGCCCCGCCATAAGTAACGGGAAGCATAGGCATAATAATATGGAAAAGGTGTGTCGCAATACCGTTTTGTTTTCGGTAAAATTAAGATAGAAATGGCATGAAACTAAGTTTAACAGATTCTTTCAAAATTAAATGTACGATTTAGTGATTATGGTTTAATTTTTGATATATCTATTTTATAGAATTATTGAATATCAACTTTCTTAAAAAACTGATATTCAATGATTTAGCAACACCGATAACACATATTAACGGGGACATAAGCCTTAACGGCAGTTAATATTTCCTCTAAACTCAAAAACGATTTTCTCAATGAAAAAACTTATTCTTCTGCTCCTCATACTGAGGGGGGCATTTTTTGCCGATGCACAATGTATTTATGGCAATTGCGACAATGGGATGGGTACAGCCATCATCAAAAAAAAGGGTGGCATTCGTTTCACAGGTCAATTCTTAGATCGCAAACCTCATGGTCAAGGTCGGGCCGAATATCCTGACGGTACACGTTATGAAGGTTCGTGGCTCAATGGCACGATGGATGGCATCGGTACTTTGACGCTCAACGACGGCACTGTACTGAGTGGTGTCTGGCGCAACAGCCGTTTTTTAGGCAACGACCCAGCGCTGACTCGTGAAGTGATGTACGCTGACGCAAATACTTCACAGGGAAAAGACAAAATAATGACTTCGACTCAAAGAACGATGCCAGAATATGTCGCACCGAGTGTCGAAACACCGAATAAAATCGAAGATGCGAACAAAGAGAATACTCCTGTACGCGCTGATGTTTTTGAGGGTGCCAATTTTAGTAGTCACACAGGCAATGCCATCCTGACGAATGGCGCAACAAATACGAGCCTGGCACCGATATCCAAAGTCTGGGCATTAGCCGTTGGCATATCGAACTATGATATGCCCAGTATTTTGACTTTGAAATATCCGCACAGCGATGCTTTCCGTATGTATGCGTTTTGGAAAAGCCCAGAAGGTGGCTCATTGGACGATAAACATTCGCAAGTTTTAGTCAATGACCAAGCGACAAAGAAGGGTATCATTGACTCGATGCGCCAAATGTTTATGCAAGCAGGTGAAAATGATTTAGTGACCTTTTTTTATTCAGGACACGGACTCAAAGGGGCGTTTTTGCCCGCAGACTACGATGGCAGTAATGTACGTTTGTTTCACAGCGAAGTCAACGATTTGATGACTGCTTGTCCTGCCAAATACAAGTTGGTCATTGCCGATGCTTGCAATTCTGGCAGCTATTTAGCTTCAAAATCAGTGAAAAATGACGTTTTTAGAAGTTCACAACAAGACGCACAAGATGCTTTTTTCCGTGAATTGAATCGGGCAAGCCCTGGAACGGCGTTCATTTTATCGTCTCAAGCCGATGAGGAGTCGCTTGAAGTATCTACGCTGCATCAAAGTATTTTCAGTTATTTTGTCGTAAAAGGCATGAAAGGCGAAGCCAATGTCAACGATGACGAAGTTGTTACCATAAAAGAATTGTTTGATTATGTTTATCGCGAAGTAACAACTTATGCTTTTAGCCTTGGAAAAATACAAACACCTGTTCTAAAAG